>JANODW010000123.1:0-3970 GCA_031412875.1 Pirellula sp.
CGAATCGGAACAGCCGTCCGTCGCAAAAACCCTGTCGCAGCTTCGAGCCGAAATTCTTGCCTCACCGAATTTGCTGGAAAAAATACGACGCAAGTACAAACAGAAGAACACCGTTGGCTATTCATTGAATGCCTTTGTCGACTACCAACGCCCCCTGGACATCTTGGCCCACCTCTTGATCGGCGGCGAAGGAACGCTCGCGTTCATCTCCGAGGCGGTCCTGAAAACGCTTCCCGAGTTGCCAGAAAAAGCGACATCGCTGGCTTTTTTTCCAGATGCCAACGCCGCGTGCGAAATCATTCCCGAGTTGATCGATATCCAGTGCGATGCGGTCGAGTTCATGGACCGCGCGTCGATGGAGTCCATTCGCAACCTCGAGGGCGCGCCTGCCGAATTGCCTCGGCGTTTGGACGAGCACCAACGCTTGATGGGCTTGCTGTTCGAATTCCAAGCTGCTGACAAAGACGCGTTGGCTCACAAACTGAACGCCTTCCGAACTCAAGTGGAACCCCGCGCAAAAAGCTTGAGCGCGATCGATTTCACTCAAGACCGAAAGAAGCAAGCTTATCTTTGGAAGCTGCGCAAAGGGATGTACCCTGCGGTTGCAGCCGTCCGAGGCCGAGGCGAAGCCGCGATTCTGGAGGACGTCACCTTTCCGCTGGAACGGCTTGGAACGGCGATCGAAGAACTGCAAGCCATGTTCGTCAAACACGCATATTCCAACGGCATCATTTTTGGACATGCCCGCGATGGCAATCTGCACTTCGTCATTTCACAGCCCATGGCCACTGCCGCGGATACCGAGAAATACGCTCGCTTCATCGATGACATGGTGGACTTGGTCGTGCATCGATTCGATGGGGCCTTGAAAGCGGAACACGGCACCGGGCGCAATATGGCACCCTTTGTCGAAACCGAATGGGGGACCGAAGCCCTCGGGATCATGCGGCGGCTCAAGAACGCAATCGATCCGAACGGACTAGTCAATCCCGACGTGATATTGACTTCCAATCCGAAGCTGCATTTGCAAAACATCAAAGACCTACCGGTCGTCGAAGAAGTTGTCGACAAATGCGTGGAATGCGGTGCCTGCGAGCCGCGTTGCCCCAGCCGCGATTTCACACTCTCGCCCAGGCAACGCATCGTGCTGCGACGCGCACGGCAAAGGATGCTCGCGAGCGGAAAGTTGGAGCTCGCCAAACAACTCGACCGGGACTACGAGTTTGCCGGCAAAGCCTCCTGCGCCACCGACGGCTTGTGCGCTTTGGATTGCCCGGTTGCAATCAATACAGGCGATTTGATCAAGCAATTGCGAAACGAAACGACTGGCAAAACGGATTCTGCGGTTGCTTCGATGCTCGGTAAGCATTTTGGAGTTGCCGAAAAAATGGTCCACGTTGCGTTGCTCGCGGGACGGGGGACCAGCGCATTGATTGGCGACGGGGCCCTTCGATCGGTAACCAACGTTTTGGCGAAAGTTTTTCCAGGGTTCCCTCAGTGGCATGCAGCCCTATCGACCGATTATCAAGCCGTAGATCGAGCGTTGCTCAGCGATTTCGAGAGTGGAGAGATTGTCTACTGGCCGACCTGCATGTCGCGAATGATGGGCGGGACCGCCGACGCTCTCGTGCGCGTATGCTCCAAAGCCGGTGTCGCGGTGCACATCCCCCACGAAGCAACCGGAAAATGCTGCGGACAAGCGTTCTCGTCAAAAGGGTATGTCGACGTAGCCCTGCAAAAGCAAAACGAACTATTGGATGCAATATGGGAGTGGAGCAAACATGGAGAGCGAGCCGTCGTTCTCGATTTAGGCTCGTGCACCTCCTTTCTGAAAATCGGATTGCCGTATTTGGATCCCGTTCGAAAACATCGACTTGCGAATTTGCCCATCCTCGACTCGTCGGAACTCGCGGCGCGGTTGCTACCGAAGCTAGCGATTCGAAAGCTCAGGCAAAGTGTTGCTGTCCATTCGGTCTGTTCAAATCATCGGCATGGATGGGAGACACCGCTGCTTGCCGTTGCGAACGCATGCGCAGAACAAGTAGTTGCACCGCACGAAGGCAAATGCTGCGGCATGGGCGGCGATCGCGGATTCGAGATCCCCGGGTTGGCCTTGAGCGCAACAGCGGACGTCGGCCAGCGCATGCTGGAAACGCAATGTGAATCCGGGGTCACCAACGCACGTTCCTGCGCGATTTCGCTCAGCAGCGGGACCGGACGGCCCTGGCGAAGTATACTGCGTCTGCTGGACGAATGCTCCCTCCCACTCGATAGCGAACCGATCTCCAAACAACCCAGCGATGCGTCGACGCCATCGCAAGCAACTTCGATTCTGTAGGGATAGTCCAAACCATGTCTTCGAACGATCCATTTGCAGCCTCCAGCGCCCGATCGTTACCAGGAGGTCAAACGCGGGGCACACCGGGTCCGTATCCCGAGGGATACTTTCGTCCGGTTTCAAGTTTCGACGCAGGCCGCATGGTAGTGGCACCGTTCACGAGCCCGAATTGGATGATGAATTTGCTCTGGATGTTTGTATGCGAACTGGGCGCGGTCGTCGTCATAGGTCGCATTGTAGCCCTCGGTTATATGGCGGAGGTAGCGCAGTCCAGAAGCGGTGGCAAGAGCCATGTTTGGCCTGACTTTGTGCCGGAGCGATTTAGCGAGTACCTCTTGCGTGGCTTGTGGCCATTTCTTTGGGGCACGCTATGGTCGATCCCGTTGGTAGTCATCATGTGGGTCCCTTTTGTTATGACGATTTGGATCTCGAACGCGTTGACAAACAATGGGAGCCAAGCACCCGGCGCCATTGTGGCGATTGTGGGTGGAGTCGCATGCATCTTTTTCGTCGTATGTTTCTTACTGGCCATCTTCGCGTCGATGATCCATTCTGCGCTTGGGAATGATTTCAAGAAGGGAGTGGATTTCAAATGGATTCGGTCTTATTTGTCGAAAGTGGGGAAAACGACGGTGATTGCGGGATTGCTGACCTGTTTGATTGGGATGGTGGCATCGATTGCGGGCTTCTTGTTTTTCTGCGTCGGAATATTTTTAGTGACTCCGTGGATGTACTTGGTCGGTGCGGACGCCGTCGCTCAACTGCATGACGTGTTCGTTTCTCGCGGGGGAAGGCCAGCGTTTTCGGTTCCTGAATGGGACGAAGAGATCATAGAAGCGCAGGTTGTGCTTTAGAAAAGACTTCGATGCGTTCCAATTGTTGGAAAATGGCACTAGTCAAGGAGGATGAGGTTGCGATAATGTTTTGGTACCTGCAACGGAGTCATTGGTCGTTAGGACGGATGATTTTGTTGGGGGGAGACGGGGGCGATCTGGAATCGACCGGATAAATTGAAGATCTTGGTGGCATGTCGTGGTTGATCGGTTGGCCACGTTAAAAGCCGATTACAAAAAGTAACTGCTGAGGAAAACCTCGCACTAGCAGCCTAATATTGGCAGCTCAGGTACCAGATGCCCGTCGGAGGCGTTTGAATACCTGTCGCAATTCCGAATCGCATTGAGCCGTGCCTCGCACGTTCAGTGTTAAAAAAGCTCGAGGCTGGCGCAACGCACCGCGGTCGACGACGAACGCGTTGGGCGAGACAAACAACAGTTGGCTAAACATGTAGAGGCCGGATCGGAAGTATCGCGGGACGGGGGTTCAATTCCCCCCGCCTCCATTCGCCTACGGCGAATAGAGAGTAGAAAAGAGAAAGTAGAAAGTAGACAACTAAGCGCCAAGCCCTCCTTACCAGGGCCGAAGTAGTCGAACGCCCATCCCCTTTCTCTTTTCGACTCGGTCTACTTTCTACCCACTCCTCTCTTTCCTGCAATTTCGTTTCAGGAGCCAACCAGTGGCATTTAGTTTCGAAAAACTACTCGTCTACCAAAAGGCCGTCGACTTCGCAGACGCAGTCTGCAATCACACCGAACAGTTCCCAGCTCGATACAATCACCTCGCGGACCAGCTCAA
>JANODW010000124.1:0-7087 GCA_031412875.1 Pirellula sp.
ATTGCAGTTGCGAATCGATGAGTCCCATCGCCGCGACCTTGGACTCGGCCTCGAGTTGTCCCATTTCCATTGAGATGTTGATGGTATTGATGGCTGGGACGATGCCTTCCGCATCCTGTTCCCAGGTCGGGCTCGGAGTCAGTTTGATTCCCAGCAGCGTGCTCAACTGTTTCTCAGATTGATGCCGGGCTTGCAGAGACTGAGAGACGAATGCTCGCGAGAGAGGCTTCGAGGCGCTTACTGCAAAATCGATCGAGGATTGGGCAAATTTCATGCACGCCGGCAAATCGTCGGCCGCCAAGATCGCTTGGACAAACGAGGTGACAGCACGGTCCATGAGCGAGGTAAATGCTTCCGGTAATTTTAGGCCTAGACGCTGCCAATCCACGCCGCGGCCGCGAACGCGATGCAACGTGCCGCGGGCGAGCTCGAGATGCAGCAGGTAGGGTTTTTCCTGGCATCGCAGCGACGCTGTTGAAAGCATGATCGGGCCGTATTCCTCTGTCGGCCACACAATCGACAACTTACCAGACTCGTTCACAGCCCGATCGATGACCAAACATTCGTCCTCGATCCAGTTTTTGCTAGCCCACGGAATCCCTTCGATTCCAGAAACAAACGCAGTACCCCAAATCTGCGCGTCGTAGCTTTGAGCATTTGGAACTCGAAATCGCAATTGACCCATGCATGACTCGACAAGGGAATCCAGGGATAAAATCGTTAAATTGGGGAGGCGGTGGGATGGGAAGTGTACTCGATGTGGACGGGATCAGCAATTTAGGATGCCATTCCGGTTCCCGTTTTAACAGAATCCTGAGGGTATTGAACCAGATTCGAAAAGGCGTGGGACGGGCTCAAAGCTCCTGCAATGGGATGGGTTCTCATCCAGATTCGGTTACGATATTGCGATCCGAACTGTTTTCATGGATCCTTTGATCGATGCCCTTCCAACTTAGGCAGCCGTTTTTCAGGAGTCGAAATGATGTCGCGTCGAGACTTGCGATTTTCTGCTTTGGGTGATGTAAAAACCGACGTTTTGCATTTGCATTCCCATGGGTATCAACCCACCGGCAATTGGGATTTATCGCAAATTGCAAATCATCTTTCCGATTGGATCTCCTTTCCAATGGATGGTTTTCCGAAGTTGACTTTCCCGCTCTCGTTATTGATTGGAATCATGCGAGTGACGCAGGGTAAATCTTTGTATCGAAAATTCGTCCAGACACAGCGCATGCCCAGCAACCAGCCGACGCTGCGCCCAACCATTTACGCAAAGGCAGACCAAGCTCAGTCGGTCGATCGATTGCTATCGTCTCTGGATAGGCTTTCGGGTTTCCGAGGGGCTATTCACCCTTCTCCCCTTTTCGGCGCGTTGGATTACGATGAAATGGTAGCCCTCCAGCTCGCGCACTGTGCCCACCATCTTTCGTTCCTAAAAGAGCCACCCCGTTAGAGGTTTATTCCTCCGCTTGTTTTGCGTGCGTGCCAGCGATGAGCACATAAAGGGAGGGAACAACGAAGAGCGTAAAGAGGGTACCGATACCCATTCCGGCGACCAAGACGATTCCGATACTGTTTCTCGCTTGCGCGCCAGGGCCTGTTACGAATACCAACGGCATATGCCCGAGAATGGTCGCTGCGGAAGTCATTAGGACCGGTCTCAAACGGGTCTGAGACGCCTCGATCGCGGCTCGCCATTTCGTGCGTCCTTGTTCCTGCAAATGGTTCGCAAACTCGACAATCAGGATTCCATTTTTCGCGACGAGTCCAACCAAGGTAATCAATCCGACCTGCGAATAGATATTGATAGTAGTCAGTCCCAGAAACGTCAGGGCAAGCGCTCCGGAAATGGCTAAGGGCACCGATCCCACCAGGACAATGAGCGGATCTCGGAACGATTTGAATTGGGCTGCCAGAACAAGGTAAATCAGGGCGATCGCAATTCCCAGCGTGACCGTCAGCGTGGACCCCTCTTTTCGGATCTGTCTCGATTCCCCTGCATAGTCGATGAGAGCCGTTTCTCCAGCGACATCGCGTACGATCTGCTCCATCGCATCGAGGCCGGTTTCTTTGGTAAAGCCGGGCAGCATGGCAGCATTGATTCGAATTGCACCTTGTTGCTGAAATCGATTCAAAACTCTCGGAGCCGTCAGGGAAGTGATCTGGGCAAAGCTTGAAACAGGGATCAATTGCCCGTTGGGCGTTCGGATCTTAATATCCAACAAGGAACTAGTGGACCCGCGATCGGCATCGGACAATTGGGGGATCACTTGATACGACCGATTGAAATAGTTGAATCGATTGACATACCCGCCACCCAGCAATACTCCGAGCTCCTGCGCGATGCTTGCCAGATCCAATTTCATATCTGCAACTCGCTCTCGATCGATGCTCACCTGCGCTTGTGGCAGGTCGATTTTCAAATCGAGATCGACGAACATGAACATATGTTGCGCATCGGCCTTGGCGGCAATTGCATTTCCGATCTCCAATAGTTGCTCGACCGGGAGATCGCTTTTAAGCACCATTTCCACGTCGAAATTGGAGGCCACTGGCAACGGTGGGATCAGGATTGGCAATGGCTTGAGTCCAGGGATAAGCGAGGCTAAACCGAAGGTCTCTGCGATCATATCGGCGGTGCTGCGTTGCCCTTTTTTTTGACGTTCATGCCAGTCGTGTGTGATGACCCCTCCAAAGCCGCTATTGGATCCGACCAAGGCCCACATGTAGTCCGTTTCAGGCATCGCATCGAATTGCTTGCCGAGTTGGGTAGCCCATTGCTTGGTGCTATTGAGGGTTGAATCGGGTGAGGCTTGGAGGATGACGGCAATCGCTCCTTGGTCTTCCACCGGTGCCAGTTCTTTGCTTGAAAAATGATAGAACGGCAGCGATGCCAAGCCGACCAGCAGGGTCGCCAGAGCAATCGCCCATCTCAATCCCAGAGCATGCTCAAGCACGGTTCCATAAGCGATTTGGATGCGATCGAAAATAGCGTTCACCATTCGCGTGAGCAGCCCTTCTTTGCCCGATACGCTGAGCATCTTGGCGCTCATGATGGGGGACAAGGTCACGGCGACGATGCCTGACAAGACCACGGAGGAAGCGAGGGTGAATGCGAACTCGCGGAACAGCATTCCGGTCAACCCGCCTTGAAATCCAATCGGCGCATAGACCACTGCCAGCGTGATGGTCATTGCAACAATGGGCCCGAACAATTCGCGAGCGCCGATCAACGCAGATTGGATTTTCGAATGGCCCTCGCGAATATGGCGCTGCACATTTTCGACGACCACGATCGCATCATCAACCACCAAGCCGACCGACAACACAATTGCCAAGAGCGTCAATAGGTTGAGCGAGAATCCCATCAAATACATGCATATTGTGGCTCCGATGAGCGAGACCGGCATAGCGATCAAGGGAACGATTGCGGTGCGTAGCGATCCCATGAATAGGAACACAACGACGCCGACGATCAGAATGGTCTCGATCAATGTCTTGGAAATTTCCTGAAGCGCATCCCGCATGAATTTGGTCGCATCAAAGGCCAATTGCATGTCCACGTGGGTGGGTAATCCGGGCCGCAATTTTTCCATCGCTTTTTGGAGACGGTCGGCTACGGCAATCTCATTGGTGCCTGGCAGCGGCCAAACCGAAACATAAACGGCTTCACGGCCTCGGTACATGGCAACCATTTGCGACTCTTCGGATCCCATTTCGACGTTGGCCACATCGCCTAAGCGGATCACGGCGCCGTCCTTCTGCCAGACGATCAAATCATTGAATTCGTCGACCGTTTTCAAATCGGTATCGGTGAGCAAATCGATTTGGACGGTATCGTTTTTTACGCGTCCAATCGCTGCTAGGTAATTGTTCCTACGCAATGCGCTTGTGATGTCCCCGGGTGAGAGATTGAGTTCCGACAATCGATCCGGCGATATCCAAATTCGCATGGCTGGGGTCCTGCCACCCTCGACGCCGACTCGCTGCACTCCCTCGATCGTCGTCAACTGCGGTTGCACGTCGCGATTCAAAAAATCGGTGAGGGCGGCAACATCAAACTGATCCGAGGTAAAGCTCAAGTAGAACGAAGCATAGGGTCGATCGGCCCGTTGGATGGTGACGACGGAGGGCTCGGACTCTGCAGGAAGCTCCCGGCGCACCTGCTGCAATCTCGCATTGATTTCCGCTAACGCAGCGGTCGAACTGTAATTGAGTTTCAAATGAATCGTAATCGTGCTGACCCCAGCAACGCTGACCGAATCCATGAAATCGATTCCGGCAATGGAGGAGACGGCTTTCTCAATGGGGGTCGTCAAAAAGCCGCGCGTCGTTTCGGCACTCGCGCCGATATAGACGGTCGTGATTTCAATCGATGTGCTTTCCAGTTTGGGGAACTGCTGAATGGGAAGCAATTGGGCGGCTCGAATCCCCACCAACAAAAGCATCAGGTTTACCACGATCGCCAAAACCGGGTGCTTGATGAAGATGTCTGTAAACGATTTCATGGAGCAACGACCTCGGCAGCGTTCGACGCGGCCGCTGCAGGCTTGCGGGCATCTTTGACCCAAAGCCCTTCTCGCAACTTAAACGAACCGTCGGAAACAATCGTTTGGTCCATGCTGAGCCCCTCCTTAATCGCGACACGTTGTCCGATCGTTCCGATTTCCAATTTCGGCTTGACCAGTTGCGTGTGGACTCGCAGCTTTTGTGGGTCCGATGGATCGGGCGATACGACATACACAAACGGTCCGGTCGGTGCGCGTCGCAGTCCGACGGCTGAAATGGTTAATGCGTCCATGGGCTCCCCATACTCTAGCTCAATTCGGACCGAATCATTGGGTTGCATGGATTGAGGGGGTTGATCCAATCGGGCGCGGGCCATCACATTGCGTGTGATCCGATCTGCTTGCGAGTCGACAGCCACAATTTTTGCTTCATAGGGTTCTGGTTCTCGGGCAAGTCGGATCGAGTCACCGATGGAGAGAAAGTCGGCTACCTGTTGTGGCATCATGAAATCAATAAAGACGAAATTATCGATCCCTTGGAGCATCGTGATTTGCGTCCCCTCAGGTAGATACTGTCCAACTTGGATGTCAAACAATCCCACGCGCGCGCAAAACGGCGCTCGCAGGGTCTTCTTGCGAATGGTTGCTTCGAGCCGCATGACGTCAGCTTTTGCTTGGGACAAGATCGCAGCCGCTTGCTCGAACTCCAGTTCGCTCAGCGCGCGCATTTCCGCGGCCTGCTTTGTTCGCTTGAGCGTCGATTCGGCAATTTTCAGAGCGGCTTGAGCGCCCGCCAACTGGGCTTCTTCCACGCTGGTATCGAGTTTGAGCAAGAGCTGATCGGCATCGACCACTTGCCCTGCCGCAAAAGACATTTCAGACACCGTGCCAGGCACTTCGGTTCGCAGTTGGACCGAACGCGGGGCGAGCACGGTCCCGACGGTCGTCGTGCTTTTTCGAACCGACAGCCGTTCCGGTCTATCAAAAAAAACCATCTCCGGATGCTCGGTTTCCTGAGGTGGGAGAGCTGTCATCTGTTTGTACTTCTGAAATCCAATGCTGGCCAGAACTACGAGGACAACCAAAATTAAGACTACAGAGCCAACAATCGTTTTAAGCATGGGATAATGAAAAGTCGAAGTGCGCGTCAGGAGTTACCGGAAAGAGTGACAATCTGCGGTTCACGTTCGCGCAATCTTCGCAATTGACCGCATGCCGCTTGAATATCGTTTCCTTTTCGCTGCCGAAACATGACATTGATGCCACCTTCCATCAAGATACGTCGAAACTCGAGTATGGACTCCGAACTAGGGGTTTCGTAAGGCAATCCAGGCACAGGATTGTAGGGAATGACGTTGAGCATGGCCGTTCGGCGACGCAATAGCTGCACAAGCTGCAGCGCGCACTGAGGAGAATCGTTCAAGCCCTTGAGGAGTACATACTCGAATGTCAATCGCCTGCTTGTGACCGCGAAATACCGCTCGGTCGCAGCCATGATTGCCTCGATGCCTATGTTTTTATTGACGGGCACCAGTCGGGTCCGGAGCTCATCGTTCGGGGCGTGCAGGCTGATCGCCAATTGAAAGGGGGAGTGCGCTTCGGCCAGTTTATCGATAGCTGGGGGCAAGCCCACGGTGCTGATCGTAATTCGCCGGGGGCTGATTCCCAATCCGTATTCGCTGTCGCGGGCGACATCCAGCGCGTCGAGCACATTTCGGAGGTTTGCGAGGGGTTCTCCCATCCCCATCATGACGATGTGGCTGAGTCGTTCTTCCGGCTCTAAAAGCCGTTGCAGTTTCAAAGCCTGTTCGAGGATTTCGCCTCGCGTCAAATTGCGATCGACTCCATCGAGTCCGCTCGCACAAAACACACACCCCATCGCACATCCGACTTGACTGCTCAGGCAAACCGACCGGCGTGGCCCGTCCCTCAATAAAACGCACTCGATACGGCCCCCGTCGGGCATCTCTAGCAACAGCTTTTCCGTTCCATCCTCGGATTGTTGCGACTCTGCCGTCTTAGTCTTGAAAATGCAAAAGTGCTCCTCCAACTTGGTCCGAAGGTCCTTCGGGAGTTCCGTCATGTCCTGAAATCGGTCGACCCGGCGCTGGTAAATCGAGCTGAGAACCTGCTTGGCTCGATATTTGGGCAGTTCGCGATCGACGAACCAGCGGATCAACGAGTGCTCGGACTGTTCGAGGATCGACGGTTTCTCGGACTTTTCAGCAGGACTTGCTTGTTCATTGATCATGGGTGCGATGGTGGACGAGCGATGTCCGTCGTTGCTAATTCTGAATTCGGTTGTTTTCTAAGAGTGCCCTATCATAGTCGTTTTTGTCAAATTTTCACCGTGCAATTCGAGACTTCTACATCGAACGGGTTGCGATTGGGCAAGCGTTATCGCGAAAAGTCCCTTAGGCGAGCCGCAGGCTGAAACCTACCAGCCGTAATTTGGTACCATTGTCCCGAACTCACAAACGGACGGGACAAAGGTCCCATCCTACGGTAGGATTGATCCTGCCGCTCGCCTAGAAAGCCAAAGACATGTCGTATACCCACCCTACTTTTGATCAGCCTCA
>JANODW010000125.1:0-6588 GCA_031412875.1 Pirellula sp.
CCAGCGAATTCGGTTAGGCTCATTTTTTGGACGCCCACACTGATGGTGTTCGAGTGATCGACCAATATAAGCTTCTTGAGATTGAGCCAAGCGATGGCGTTGGCCGCCATATGCTGGCCCATCAAACCCACTCCAATGATCAGCGCGGTCGCGTCTTTTTCGTAGCTAAAGGAAGGTAATGTCAAGTCACTAGGCTCCAAGATATGGGGGGAATGCGTTCGATTCGATAGTCTAACGATCGCTGCCGATTTTGAAAACTTACTATACCTCCCACCCTCTTAACCCTCGCCATCCTTTTCGGGGGCCAGTTCTGGATGTTGCTTTGGGCCACGAAGTGTTGATCGGCTAGCAGGGCTTGCGAAATATTGGTCCGAAAGCCTCCATGATTAGCAAAGGCGTTCACTGCCCTCTAATCAAAAGTTTGCTTATCCATTAAAGAGGGACCTATGGTTGTGCCGTGCGACGCGGTAAAGCTGTGCAACCAGATAAGCAAGGCTTATCCGACGGCCCCCGCGAGCGCTTGGCTAAATAAATTCCTTTTTCCGAGATTTTTCCAAGAAGGTTCGTAATTTAAGCTAATAAATTTCGCCTCCCATTGAGAGGCACCCGTAAATCCGTAGCACTCGACCCATCAAAACTTGCCCCGCACTCAAGCGCGTGCCCTACGGCCCCTTGCATGCCTCTGTTTTTGTAACAGGAACAATATCACCAATATATTTCAGCATCAATCATGTTTTACACACGCCTCATTTCGTTCGTTCAAATACCATTGCGAAGAGCAATCGGTGAGTCGGTGCTTGCGACTTCCCTTTGCGGCATCATTCTGGGCATAATTTTTCTCCCGAGGGAAATTGAACGTTTCCAAACAAAGCCAGCCGAGACAGTTCTGTTTTCTGAATCGGCAGCAAAAGGAAGGGTTTTGTTTTCGATTGTTGATTCTATTCAAATGCAGAAGGCCAAAGGTGCACATAGAAATCTCTTGATGAGATGCGATATTTCGGAGACAGTCCAAACATTTCCTCGCTGCAAAAAACTAGAGCCCCAATGCATTTGCCTGGATCCCCTCCATGATCGTCTTCTTCTCGTTGACACAAAGGGTGGACTGTACGCTGATCACCTGCACTCTGCGGGCACCACTCCCTTTTTTCTAGGTCAAGTTTCGAGTGACTTCTGTAGAGGCATCTCTTGCACCCTGGATGGTCTAACACTTGTTGTCCACAATTGCCACGCTTTGTCGGCGTGGAACATCGATTTGAAGGAGATGCAGAGCCCGAAAACGCTTTGGTCACTTGCAGATGAGAACATTCATTGCTTTGAACTCGCTCCGGCTGACGACCAAGTGTTTTTCGGCCGCACTTCGGATTTCCCTCATTGTAAGAATGAGCTTTTCGAAGTGAATCTTCAGAATCGAGAGTCGCGATTGCTCTTCGACAACATTGTAAACAAATTAGTTGTCTTGGCGATTAGTCCCAACCGTAGGTTTATGGTTTGCGTTGAAAGCGATGGCAAGGTTACGCTGCTCGAACGCGAATCCAATTCTCAACCTTGGCAACATCGATCTGTCCCAGGATTGTGCACTGGAACAACTGCTGTCGTCTCCATTTCTCCCGATTCCGAAACCCTGATCACATCGGATCGCGAGAACGCTCGCTTAGTGGCTTGGGATCTAGTTCGCAGGGAGAAGCGAAGCCAGTTCGAAACGCAACCTACAAAGTTGATTGGCTGTTCTTTCATGAACGAAAAGGAAGTCGTTTCTTGGAGCAGCGGTGTTGTGCTCAACGTATGGAATCTCGAAACATCGACGCTTGACCGAGAAATAAATCTACTACCATGATGCTCCTTTCAAAACGGGTCGTTTTGCAAAGTCTATTTGCAACGGCTTGGTGGTTTATCATCATCGTATCATTGGTTGATGCTTATCTGCTTCTCTTGACCCGGGAGGTTATCGCAGAGTACGAGTTGAATCCCGCCGGTAACGTGTTGTTGGCCATCGCGAATGGGCAAGTGTGGCTATTTCTATTGTTAAAGTACCTGGGAACCGTCATCGTCTCCGCTTGTCTCTTGCTGTTGTATCGCAAGAACCTACGCCTGGGGTTGTCGGTAGCGTTGGGTTTGGTAGCCTTTCAGTTTGGCTTGTTGGTATTCCTTTGTTTCGCATGACGGTTGATTCCCAAAATGGTACACAACGCTGCTTGGCTTCCATCGACAGGTACAAAGCAATAGGCTGACGCTTGGAAGGCGAGCAGCGGCCTGAAAAAAACCGATCGGAGGATGGGACCTTCGTCCCGAACTAACAAACGGACGGGACGAAGGTCCCATCCTACGGTAGTATTGATCCCGTTCCGAACGGGGAGTTGGGGGATCGCGCGGTTTTCTTGTAGCGACTCGAGGACCTCGGCTGCAAAACAGTCCCACCGTGAGAAATTTTGGGTTATCATGGCACCCATGACAGCCTCAAAGCAATCCCTTACGTTTTCGACCGAACCTTGGTTGGTAGCGCTTTCCATTTGCGTATGTGCAGCAACTTTGGCACTCTCTTATTTTGCCTGGCGGAGGAGCGGATTTTTGCGATCGGTTTTCTGGCTGGAACTGCTTCGGTGTGCCATCGTGGCGGTCGGGGCCGTATTGCTCAATCAGCCCGAGTGGGTTCAAGAATTTAGGTCGGAGGAGAAGCCCGCACTACTCGTTCTTTCCGATGGGTCGCAGAGTATGCAGACCAAGGATGTTGTAACCAAGAGTGACACCGGCCAGTCCGAAGCAATATCGCGTGCGACAGCGATCGAGCCTTTGTTGAAGCAAGAAGCTTGGGATTCTTTTGCTTCGCGTATGGACGTTCGGATAAATGCGTTCCCGAGCGATCTCAAGGCGGACGGGACCGACCTCAATAGCGCGCTTACCCAGGCGATCGAATCGAGTCCTAGGATTCTGGGTGTTGTGTTGCTTTCGGATGGCGATTGGAATGCGGGTCAATCACCCATGAATGCGGCGATGCGATATCGAGCCCAAGGGATCCCCATTATTTCGATTCCCGTTGGGGCGTCGACGCGTCTGCCCGATGTCGAGTTGCTCAGCGTGGACACACCCACTTTTGGGATCACCAACAAAGCCGTCCGCATTCCATTTTCGATTGAGTCTTCCTTGCCGCGAGACCATGTCGCAAGCGTTGTAGTGACCGGATCCGATGGTGAACGGATTACCAAAGAGGTTCGCATAGCGGCCATGTCTCGAACGACCGATGCTGTTCTCTGGACACCCAAATCGGAAGGGGATTTTACGTTGACGGTCGAGGTGCCTCAACATCCGGACGAAGTGATCGCGAATAATAACACGATGTCGACTCCCATTGCGATTCGACAAGAGAAATTAAAAGTATTGGTCATCGATAGCTACCCGCGATGGGAGTATCGTTACTTGAGGAATGCGCTATCTCGCGATCCTGGAGTGGACGTCGCCTGTTTGTTGTTTCATCCGGGACTCGGCAAAGTCGGAGGGGGCAACAAGGATTACATCAAGGAGTTCCCAAATGGAATGGACGAGCTTTCGAAATTCGACGTGGTATTTTTAGGCGATGTCGGGCTCGAACAAGGACACTTGACCGAGGAGCAATGCAAGCTGCTTCGCGGACTGGTCGAGTTTCAGGCGAGCGGGTTGGTCTTTATGCCCGGCTGGCAAGGGCGCGAGCATAGCTTGATCGATACGGCATTGGAGCCGTTGATTCCAGTGCTTTTAGATCCCGGTCAGCCCTATGGGTTTGGCTCAAAAACACCGATGCGTTTTGAATTGACCGAAGCGGGTAGGCGAAGCTTGTTGACCAAACTGGCCGACACCCAAGAGGAGAACCTCGACGCGTGGAGCAACCTACCCGGCTTTCAATGGTATGCTCCGGTCGTCCGAGCCAAAGCGGGCAGCGAGGTTCTGAGTGTTCACCAGGAGATGAGCAACGAGTTTGGACGGATCCCGTTGTTGGTCACCAAAACGTTTGGCGCCGGCAAGGTATTGTTCATGGGCACCGATGGGGCATGGCGATGGCGTCGCGGTGTCGAGGACAAATACCACTATCGCTTTTGGGGGCAAGTCGTTCGCTGGATGGCTTATCAGCGCAACATGGCCGAAGGGGAAACGATGCGGTTCTATTTTGCGCCGGATCAACCAGCCTTGGGGCAGACCCTATCGTTGCGAGCGAATGTCATGGAGACAAATGGCGAACCGCTGGCCGCGGGGGACGTCAATGTTCGAATCGAAGCTCCCTCGGGAAAATTTCAGGTGATTCGATTGGCAAGTGGGGGCGTCGATAGCTGGGGTTCCTTTGAAGGGCGATACGAAGTTGCCGAGCCTGGCACACACAAAGTCATCCTGACTTGCAAACAAACCGGCGCGATCTTGGAGACAACTTTCTTCGTTCAAGGTGCGTCCCGAGAGCGGATTGGTCTCGCCGCGCGCCCCAAAGTGCTTGAAGAATTGTCGAAGGTCACCAACGGCAAGGTTTTTTCGATGTCGGATCGCGAAAAGCTGTTGACGGCGATTGGAAACATTCCGGACCCTCCGTCCACGTTAAAACGGCTACAACCGTGGGCCCATTGGCTCACCGTAACATTGCTGATCACCGCTTTGGCGACCTTTTGGATCGGCCGCAAGTGGGTGGGGCTGATTTAATAGCGGAGCAAGGCACTGCCCGCCCACCAAATCGACTCAGCGTTCGGGAATCGAGTTAGGCGAGCGGCGGTATCATTACTACCGTAGGATGGGACCATTGTCCCGTCCGTTTGTTCGTTCGGGACAATGGTCCCAAACTACGGCTGGTATGTTTCAGCCTGCCGCTCGCCTCGCCGAAATGCCTCCTTAGTCTGTGATCTCAGGTCCGTGGCACTAGTCCCATTGCGGCTTGAGCGAAAACGGATCACAATTCGTTCACAAACCCTTAACATGCTCTAAGTGCCGAGTCTCTGCGAGGAAATTACATGTCGACCCAATTGGATTCATCGGAAAGCAACTCGGTTCAACCCTATGTTTCACCGAATGACAATTCGGTTCCGGAGTTTACTCTCAAAGCGATCACCTTGGGGTCGATTTTTGGCGTGCTTTTCGGTGCATCAACCGTGTATTTGGCTCTCAAAGCCGGTTTGACCGTATCGGCCTCGATCCCAATCGCGGTGTTGGCCATCTCTATCGGCAAACGCTTTTTGGGGACCAGTATCTTAGAAAACAACATCATTCAAACCTGCGGCTCGGCAGGTGAAAGTGTTGCAGCCGGCGTGGTATTTACATTGCCGGCGTTCATCTTTTTAAGCGGCGACGTTGGCAAAGGGTATTTCGAAGTTGGAACCATCATGATGATTGCCATCCTCGGCGGTATCCTGGGGACGCTGATGATGATCCCGCTGCGAAGACCCTTGATTGTGAAAGAACACGACTCCTTGCCTTATCCTGAGGGTACAGCATGCGCTCAAGTGCTCATCGCGGGTGAAAAGGGTGGTAGTTTGGCCGCAACGGCGTTTCTTGGTCTCGGCTTTGCCATCCTGTATGCGCTCCTCCAAAAAGTCCTGCATGTGATCGCGGAGACTCCACGGTATGTCACCAGTCTGGGAAACAAATATCTGCCATCCGCTTCGGTGGCAGGCGAGATCACTCCCGAATATCTCGGCGTCGGCTATATCATAGGGCCCAAGATCAGCGGCATCTTGGTGGCAGGCGGAGTGTTCGCAGCGTTTGCACTTACACCGTTGCTTGCAACCCTTGTCCCTCAAGAGACGATTGTGATGCAGCTCGAAAAACTGGGGATCAAACCGGCGAAGTTTGGATGGGACGCCAACACCAAGCAGTTCGCCGATTCTGCCGAAGCCATTTATCGCGCCTACATCCGACAAATCGGCGCAGGAGCCGTCGCGGCCGCAGGCTTTATGACCCTGCTGAAAACAATGCCCACCATTGTCGCTTCGTTCTTGGAAGCGTTTCGATCGCTCACCGGGGGAAGTAAAACCACAGTGGTTCGCACGGAGCGCGATCTATCGATCCTGTTCGTCGTCCTAGGCAGTATCGGGTTGGTAGCTTTGATGGGGATCCTTCCTGGGATTCCAGGGGATACTGTTTTGAACAAGCTGATGATCGGCGGACTGGTGATCATCTTTGGATTTTTCTTTGTTACCGTGGCAAGCCGCATCGTGGGGATCATTGGGTCCTCCAATAGCCCCATCTCAGGCATGACGATAGCGACCATCATGGGGACCGCCTTGGTCTTCATCGGAATCGGTTGGACGGGAACTTTTTACGAACCGATGGCTTTGGTGGTGGGAAGCATTGTTTGTATCGCGGCTGCCAATGCAGGTGCAACTAGTCAGGACCTTAAAACCGGTTACCTGGTCGGGGCAACGCCCATGTATCAACAGTTGGCCCTTTTTATCGGAGTGGTTGTCTCGTCGCTGGTGATCGGCTTTACCGTGAAATACCTCGATACTCCGACTCAAGCAATGTTGGACAACGGCATCACGCACGCGATCGGCGAACGTTACAACGCCCCACAAGCGACGCTGATGGCAACGTTGATCAAGGGCTTGCTGTCCTTTAATCTCGACTGGCAGTTCGTTCTAGCCG
>JANODW010000126.1:0-6983 GCA_031412875.1 Pirellula sp.
AAGCAGACTACCGTGGCATGCGCGGTTACGAATTCCAAAAAGTGGTCTTCGGAAACATTGGCCCCCTATTGATAGTTACCAACAAGGGAGAATTGGGGAAGAACATCTTCGATAGGTATTTGGACTCCCCACAAGACCATCTGCTCAGCAATCCCACCTTCCAAAAAGCGTGGCCGAATCTCAACCCGATAACTCCGTCTGAGTCAGCCAGCTCTTCTGAAAAAGCGATCCCCTCTAGAACCGATTCCGTGGGCTCCGTTGGGATCTTGAAAGCGTTCGTGGACATCGACCCTCTACGAAAATTGGGGATTGCCAAAGATCTATTGAAAGAAAGGCCGCGCGAGTTCCCGGTGGAGCTGATTCTCGGTGGCATCCTCGCCTCCTTGCAGCAGACCCCTTATGCAATGGGAGCCGTTCGAATGTCCGATACCCAAATTGCGACGGAGTTGAGCATCCCCTACGAAAAGAAATGGACCCAAGACGCTCGGGGCTTCTTCGTTGGACCGGAGAGCGACGGACATGCTTCGAGACTCGTTGAGGGCAATGAGAGCATGGCAAGTTTGATGGCCTATCGCGATCTCGCCGAATTGTGGCGACGTGCAGGGGATCTCTTCGATCAAAAAGTCAATGATCAGCTCGCGCAGGCCGACAACACACTGACGACGCTGTTTTCAGGCAAGGATTTCGGGACAGACATCCTCGGTGCGATCGAACCCCAAATCCAGTTGGTCGCCGCAGAACAAGCATTCGAAAAAGGGGCCGCTCCAGCGATCCAGTTGCCCAGCTTTGGACTGGTTGCCAAGCTAAAAGACAGGTCGATGCAAAAGGGACTGAAACGGACCTTTCAAAGCTTCATCGGTTTCCTAAATGTGGCCGGTGCAATGGAAGGAAACCCCCAACTGGATTTGGAATCGGAAACCATCGGGTCAAAGCAAATCCACTCGGCCAATTACCTGGTGGATAGCGATAAGAAATACGAAAATGGACTCCCGATCCAATTCAACTTCAGCCCGACTTTGGCGTTTGATGAAGATCTCATTATGATCACCAGCACCAGCGCATTGTCAAAAGCGCTCGTCAAATCAAAAGAGTCGCTCAGCTCTCATGCCGAACGCAAAAACAATACCGAGGTCCAGCTCAACCTCCGCGCAGTAAAACGTTCGCTGCAACTCAATCGGCAGCAAATGGTTTCCCAAAACATGCTGGAGAAAGGGCATAGCAAAACCGAGGCAGAAACCGAAATCGACACTTTGTTGCAATTATTGTCCTTGGTCAGCAATCTAGATGTTGCATTGCGTTTCAATGAGTTTGTTCGTCTGGATCTCAACCTCGAACTCGAAACAGGACGATGAGTGCAATGGAGGACAGGCACCGCCGCCAAAAAGCATTTGTGGAGGTAGGAGAAAGCGGGCAAGCGTTGCTGGCGGCTTCGAAAGTCGCCATCGTTGGCGTCGGAGCGTTAGGCGCGATGGTAGCCGAACGGCTTTGCAGAACAGGTGTTGGCTTCATGCGCCTCATCGATCGCGACTGGGTGGAACTGGACAACTTGCCCAGGCAATCGCTCTATACGACCCGCGATGCCGCCGAGCTTCACCCCAAAGCGATCGCTGCCAAAGCTCACTTGAGCGAGATCGATCCTCAAGTTCAGGTGCAGTCGGTTGTTCAGGATTTAACCAGCGAGAACGCAGTTAACTGGCTTTCGGATGTGGATTGCATTATCGATGGCACCGATAATTTTGAGACACGCTATTTGATCAACGATTTATCCACACGTTTCGAAATCCCATGGGTACATGCTGGGATCGTAGGCGCTTCTGGACAAGCGATGGCATTTGTTCCAGGCAAGACCGCTTGCTTTCGATGCTTGCTGCCAGACCCACCACCGGTGGAGCAGATGCAAACGTGCGATGCCAACGGCGTTCTGGGCGCGGCAGTCGGGGTGATCGCATGCTGGCAAGCTATCGAGGCGATCAAAATTTTATTAAAAAAGGATATCGCGGGTGACGGCTTTTTGAGAGTATTCGACCTCTGGGAAGGAAACATACGCAAAATCCGAGTCCCCCAGAACAAAGCGAACGGACATTCCGCAGCAGGATGCAAAACGTGCGTCCGACGCGAATTCGATTTTCTCGACGGAAAAGTCGGGACGACGGCTCGCCCCCTTTGTGGTCGAGGAGCAGTCCAAATCCAATCCGCCGGCCGTGAAAACATCGATCTGGCCGTGTTGGCAAACCGTTTGAGATCCGAGGGAAACGTCATAGAGACACCGTTTCTGGTGCGATTCACGCACCAAACTTACGTCTTGAGTGTCTTCGGAGACGGCAGAGCGATCGTCAATGGGACGGAAAACCCAGACGAAGCGAGGAAAATTTATGCAAGATTCATCGGCAGTTAGGGTTTCTAGGTATTTTTAAAGCCCCTTGAAGGGTAGAATCTTGCTTACGGCGAACACGATAGGCTCATTTTCGGGGAAACCCACACGTTACTATTAACGCAACAAATACTGCATCCAGGGACTAGTGTGACCTGCGAGTGCGGCGACGTTGCTAGGAAGAGAAGCAAAGACCAAGATGCGTTACGCGTTTCGACTTGCAGAGTTGTTGGGACATACGCCGGATCGCCGCAAGCGTCCGGGTACGATCAAGGCGATCGTTGAGTACACCGGGCTGGATCGTCACCAGGTTGCGGCGTTGCTCAAAAACGAGGCCAAGTACATTCCGATCGAGGCCCTTTCTCGATTATGCGATTACTTGATTGAGCACGGCTATGCGCGTGCGGAAGAGTTGCCTGGTGCGCTCTTTGCAATCACTCCGGAGAACTTCTGGGAGATGTTGGCCAGACGTTCGCGATTGGAGATCTGTGTTGGGGTTCGCCGCCCGCCCGACAACGAGTCTGCCGACACGGCTTGGATTGTCGCGTCGGATAGTGTGCTAGCGGGCGAAGTGCTCAACGGTGTATCGACGTTAGGAGGGACTGCCAAAGCCATATCGGCCAAGAAAGGTGGCGGGGGTAAAGAGATGCCTCACATCGAGCACTTGAGGCAGACGTTGGTATGGAGTCCTGGAACGATGAGTGTCGACCAAGTGCATGGCCGGGCACAAAGCGTATACGACGATTTTTCTGAGATGGGTGGCGACAAGGCCATGGTTTGCTTGGGGTCGGTAAAGAGCAACCCGACGGTGGAGTTGGTATTGGCCAACGCTTTCGGTTGCGACGCATTCGTAACACAAGACAATGTCTCCAAAGCTTCCGAGAGGGCATGTCCTTTCTTTTTACGATACCGCGATCACGATCCGCATCCGCCGGCTTGTTCAGCAGGCATGCAATTGAGCAAGACCGAGAAAGCGACGGAGGCGGGACTCTATTACGAAACAGCGGATGGCAGTTGGGCATTTGCTGGCGGAGCGATTCCCGGTCGCGATGCGGCGCTTGTGTTCTATATTTTCCGGGAATCCTTAGGCCGATTGGAGATGGTGCTCAGCGGTTTCTCCGGACGAGCCACTCGGTTGTTGGCCAGAACTCTGGCTCATCGGGCCGAAGACTTTTGGCCACCCATCTTTCACGAGAACTATTTGCAGGTCGGCGCCTATTTGGTTCAGTACGAAGCTGCCGAAGGGGGCGATGATTCCCTCGATATCTTGTCGACCGATACCATGGCCAACGCCACCGTCATCGCACTGCCAACCGAAGCGATCGTCAAGCGATTGGGCAAGGGCTCTCATCCTGGATGATGGACGTATCGCATCCGCTTAGCAAGACAGGACCCGAGTTGGACTTGCAAGTTCAACTCGGTCGCCTCAAGCTTAAGAATCCTGTCCTGGTCGCTTCCGGAACCTTTGGATATGCCAAAGAAATGGCAGGCGTGATTTCGTTGCCTGAGTTGGGTGGCATTTTGCCCAAAACAATCACTCAAAGCCCCCGACCTGGCAACGCTCCTTGGCGCACGGTGGAGACCAGTTCCGGGCTCCTCAATGCGATCGGTTTGGACAATGATGGGATCGATTATTTTTTGGCCAACCATTGGCCCTACCTTAAATCGACCGGTGGAACGATCATTGTCAGCATCGCCGGCAAATCGTTGGATGACTTTGTGTTGCTTGCACAACGGCTTCGCGAAGCCGATGGGCTTGAGGCCGTCGAATTGAATGTATCCTGCCCAAACGTATCCGGCGGAGTCGATTTCGGAACCGATCCCATGTTGTGCTATGAGGTCGTCCGCCGCGTGCGAAATGAACTCGACTGTGCCATCATCACCAAACTGACTCCAAACGTCACACGCATCGTAGATATTGCAAAGGCAGCAAAGGATGCGGGCACCGATGCCGTAACGTGCGTCAATACCGTCCTTGGGATGGCCATCGACTGGCGTCGTCGTAAGCCTATGCTCGCCAATGTCGTCGGCGGGCTTAGCGGACCTGCTATCAAACCGATCGCTCTGAGATGCGTCTATCAAGTAGCCAGCCAAGTAGGCATTCCCGTAATCGGTGTGGGTGGCATTGCGAACCTAGACGACATGATGGAGTTCCTTGTCGCTGGCGCGTCGGCTGTGCAGATTGGAACTGCCAATTACTACGATCCGATGGTTAGTCTCCGGCTCGTGCGAGGGCTACCCGAAGCTCTCCAGTCCATCGGCGCGACCTCGGTGCGCGAGATCATTGGAACTTTGAAAACATAACGTCGGTCGACGTTGCAAACCCTCACTTGATGGAATGAAAATGCGTGTTTTGAGCGGGATCCAACCCACAGGTCGTTTCCACTGGGGCAATTACTTCGGTGCCATCAAACAATACATCGATTTTCAAGATGCACATGATGGATACTATTTCATCGCCGACCTGCACGCGCTAACCACCGTTCGCGAACCAGACGTGCTGCGTGGTTATGTAAAGGACGCCGCGTTGGATCTGCTGGCCCTAGGCTTGGATCCCGAACGCGCGACACTTTTCGTGCAATCCGATGTCCCTGAAGTGTCGCAGCTATGCTGGCTGCTAATGACGGGCGCGCCACTGGGTTTGCTCGAACGTTGTCATGCTTACAAAGATAAAACCGCCAAAGGATTGAAAGCAGACGTAGGTTTGTTTACCTATCCCGTTCTGATGGCAGCCGATATCTTGGCCTACGATTCGAACTGGGTGCCGGTCGGAGAAGACCAAGTGCAACACATCGAAGTCTGCCGCGACTTGGCCCGCAGTTTTAATTCACACTATGGCGAAGTCTTCACGATGCCCGAAGCCAAAATCGTTCCAGGCGCCGCAAAGGTACCCGGCACCGACGGCGAAAAAATGAGCAAGAGCTACAACAATACGCTCGGTCTTTTCGATGACCCCAAGGAACTTCGAAAAAAGATAATGCGAATCAGCACCGATTCACGCCCGATGGAGGATGCCAAGGATCCTGAAACCGACCATTTGTTTCAACTCTATCGTTTATTCGCGAACCAAGAACAGATCGACGAACTGAGCCACATTTATTTGAAAGGTGGCTTTGGGTACGGTGAGGTAAAGAAGCGATTGGCGGATGTTGCTGACGCCTATTTGACTCCAGCCAGAAAAAGACGTCTGGAATTGGAAAGCAACCCAAAACGGGTCGACGAGATTCTGCGGAACGGCTCTATCCATGCCCGACAACGTGCCAGCAATGTGCTCCATCGCGCCGAAGCAGCGTGCGGTCTCAAACCAGCGATATGACGTCCATTCGCAAGTGTCCCAAGAACTATTTCACTTCAGACCTTCGAGCATAGCCAGGCGTGCGGATCCCCCGTAGGATTCTTGACCCATGGAAGGCCCCGTTGCCCTCGCTGTATTTCTCTCAGCCACCAATCGCGAGCCTTATCGGCATCGAATGCAGCGGTTGCGATGGGCGGATAATACCGAGTAGCCGTTTCGGGATTCCCAGCCCAATCTCCGAGTATCGCGATTGCTTTTGCCACGGCAGCCCGGGCTGCATCAGGGTCGTGTGATTCTAGCGCCCGTCTTCCCTCGTTAAGCGCGATTTGGGAACGGCGCACCAATTCCGTTGGCGGTCGTTCTCCTGGCACTTGAGCGGTTGCGATGTTTAAAAGCATCCAAGACCACAAAAGCGGCATCAAAGGTCGCTTGGCCATAAGAGACGGCTGCCGGGGATTAAGCAAAGCAGTTCGGGAGCGGGTCATTTTTTCTGCCACTGGTCCCCCTTTTCAAGAACGCTCTGCACCGCATCGCTATCGATCCAATGGCGAGCTTCTTTGTCATCGCGCAGATAGGCGTCCCAGAACGCGGTCGAAATGGCCAACACGGCGCGGTGATGATTTGGGTTCCGTCTTCCTGTCTCGGCTGGCAGGCTACGATCCGCAAAGGCGGAGTGCTCTGCATTGTCCAGGACCAATTGGTATTTCGAGTCTGGAGACAATTCTGGAAAGACAACGAGCCGCGTCTTGGCATCGGCGCCGCTGATTGGGTTGCCGTCTTTGGTGCCGGTCAGCAGGAGCCAGGGAATTTTGACATTGCCAAAGGCTTGTTTGGTGTTTCCATTTGCAGGTCCGCTGGGACTCATCACGACAGCGGCCTTGATTCGTTCGTCCGTGAAGCTTTTACCGAGTGGAAAGGATTGACCGCTGATCGCTTGAGTCGTCACTGCTCCGAAGGAATGGCCGGACATGCCGACATGCTTGAAGTCAAAACGACCGACAAACGGGTGTGTCGCCTCCTTGTTCCAAGCTTCTAATTGATCTAGAACGGCGGGCACATCTTGAACGCGATGCAAGAAATCTTTAATGCCTGCTGCGTTCTTCAATGCGGCCATGCGTTGCGCGACGGGGATATCTTTCCAAACGCCATCATCGCTACCTGGATGCTGAAGAAACACGGCAGCGTAGCCACGTTTCGCCCAGTGCTTCCCCAGATAAGCGGACCCTTCACGGTTCCCGCCAAGTCCATGGCTAAAGAGCACAACCGGGGCGGCCGTCTTTTCTGCGGGCAGATAAACGCGGATCGGAATCTCCCGGG
>JANODW010000127.1:0-2511 GCA_031412875.1 Pirellula sp.
CCGTCCGGTCGGGACCTGCAAAGAACCACCGCGATCTCAGCGACGCAATGATGCGATTGGCGATGAACCTATGTGGTCGCCCGATGCAAACGCATCCACAAGATGGATGGCACGCATAGAATGCACTCATGGGTCGAGCGATTTTTCGGTGCAGCTACCATAGGCCGTTTTTACCTTGGTATAACATTGGGCCACGAATTGCTAATCAAATAACCCAAGGTTCGCGCGCATGCTCGCCAAGCTCAAGACTTACTCGTTGCTTGGCATCGAGGCCATGCCCGTAGATGTGGAAGTCGACCTTTCTCCCGCACCGCTGCCCAAGACGGTTATCGTAGGGCTACCCGAACAAGCGGTCCGCGAAAGCATTCATCGCATCGAAAGGGCACTCGTCAACGGCGGCTTCATCAGGCCACACGATCGCGTTGTTATTAACTTAGCCCCTGCCGATTTGCCAAAACAAGCGACGAGCTTCGACCTACCGATCGCTATTGGCATTTTGGTCGCTGCCGGTCAGTTGGAGTCCGATGTTTTGGAGCAGTATGCGACGGTTGGCGAACTCTCCTTAGAAGGACAAATGCGAAATGTCAAAGGCGTCCTCTCGATCGCGATCGCGGCCGCCAAACAACCCGGCATTCGAGGCCTGCTGGTCCCTGCAGAGAACGCACAAGAAGCAGCGGTAGTCGAAGGGCTGGACATTATTCCGGTCGGCACACTGAACGAAGCGGTCGCATTTCTTTCCGGCAAACTGCCTATCGAGCCGGTGCCGTCGCGATTGAACGAAATATTCGAAGCGTTCTCGAAATACGATGTCGATTTCAGCGATGTGCGTGGCCAGGAGATGACCAAGCGGGCAATGACCATCGCCGCCTCCGGCGCGCATAACTTATTGATGCTCGGACCGCCAGGTTCGGGAAAAACCATGTTGGCAAAGCGATTGCCGACCATCTTGCCTACGCTATCTGCAACCGAGTCCATTGAGACCACGCGTATCTATTCCGCCCTGGGCCGTTTGCAACCGGGGCAACCGCTGATGGTCCAGCGCCCGTTCCGGTCCCCACACCATACGATTTCCGATGCAGGTCTAGTGGGTGGTGGCAGCCCGCCTTCACCTGGCGAGGTATCTCTGTCAAACAACGGCATCCTTTTCCTGGACGAACTGCCAGAGTTCAATCGCAAGACGCTGGAGGTCATGCGACAGCCCCTCGAAGATCGGGTCGTGACGATTTCTCGCGCGATGCGCAGTACGACCTTTCCGGCAGATTTCATGTTGGTGGCTGCGCTGAACCCATGCCCGTGCGGATATCGGACCGACACGCGACGGACCTGCAATTGCACGCCACCCCAAATCGAACGCTACATGAGCCGCATCAGCGGACCGTTGCTCGACAGGATCGACATCCATATCGAAGTGCCTGCTGTACCGTTCAACGAGTTGACCGGCGGGCCTCCAGGAACCAGCAGCGCTGAGATACGCTTGCAAGTGCAAGCGGCTCGCGAAAAGCAAAGCAAAAGGTTTGGAAAATCGACAACTCGAACCAACGCTCAGATGTCCAGTAGACAGATTCGGCAGTTCTGCACGCTTGGAAAACCCGAGGTAGAATTGATGCGCATCGCCGTCAACGAGATGGGACTATCCGCTCGAGCGCACGACAAAATTCTACGCGTGTCGCGCACCATCGCAGACCTGGAGGAATGCGAAACCATCCAATCGCACCACGTCCAAGAAGCGATCAACTACAGAATGCTCGATCGCGACATTTGGTCCTAAAACAAATCCGTAGGTCGCTTTTGCCGAAAGCGACTCCGCAAGCCCTTCGGTGCTCAAAGGATGTGTCTGAGACTGGATCTGCTTCGCATAGCCCCGCACTGCGCACGGTGCGTTGCACAGCATGTTACTAAGCCACTTCATTGGGATCAAAAGGCCGAAAAAGGACAGGCACAGCGGTATTGCGAACGCCTGCAGATTTGGTAAACTGCATGGGTAGCAGAGTTCTTTCGGATTGTTCTCATTGTGAGGTTGCCATGACGACTGCCCGGTTTCGGCTTGTAGATACGAACGTTTCGCGTTGGTATCACTGTATTTCTCGCTGCGTTCGCAAGGCCCATCTTTTGGCCGACGATGTCTCCACGGACCGCAAGGGTTGGATCGATCAGCGACTCAAAGAACTTGACCAAATATTCGCCATTTCCGTTGGCGGATTCAGCATTATGGACAACCATCTACACGTCTTGCTCCGCATTGATGAGGAACAAGCAAAAAGCTGGTCAGCCCTGGAAATCGCCAAGCGTTGGACTAGGTTGTTTCCGCCTCGTGGTGCAGATCGCAAACCGATGAAGGTGACCGACGAATTCCTTCAGCTTCGGGCCAGCAACCCAACGTGGGTCGAGGAGACTCGCAAGCGGCTGTCGTCTCTGGGCTGGATGATGAAGTGTCTCAAAGAACCGCTGGCTCGGTTGGCGAACAAACAAGACGGATGCAAAGGTGCGTTTTTTGAGGGAAGGTTCAAATCG
>JANODW010000128.1:0-4173 GCA_031412875.1 Pirellula sp.
GCGCTTTTGCCCAGCCAAAGCATCCTCGCCGAATTTGCTGAAGACGTTCTCGCTTTGCAAGTGCTGCAAGCCCGGGCGAGAATCGAAAGCGTGGTCCTCCCGCCGGTCGACCTGATGCCCGAGGAGGCAATCGAAATCGCACGCGTCAATCGATTGGACTGGATGAACACGCGAGCTGGACTCGTGGACTCGTGGCGAGCGATCGAGGTAGTCGCGGACAATCTCGAAAGCACGCTCGATGTCGTGTTTTCCGGGGACATGCAAAATGCGACCGACAACCCCCTGTCTCTGCGTGGCAAGACGGGCAGGCTTCGCGCTGGACTGCAATGGGATTCTCCTCTCACGCGAATGCAAGAGAGAAATCAGTACCGACAAGTGTTGATCGAATACCAACAAGCAAAGCGAACGTACTATCGCTTCGAAGACTCGGTATGGCAAACGCTGCGATCGGAGCTTCGAAACATTCGGTACAACCAATACAATTTTGAACTTCAACGCTATGCGGTTAGGATTGCGGCACAGCAGATCACGATCAATGAAGACTTGCGACAGATCCGAGAGAGCCTGAGTTTGGCATCCGGGCCGACCGCAGCCCGCGATAGCGTGTCCGCGTTGGCGGATTTGCTCACCGCGCAGAATACGTTCCTCGGCGTCTGGGTCTTTTACGAAGCGCAACGACGCAATTTGGACCAAGACTTAGGGACCATCCGTGTCGACTCAGACAATATCTGGGTCGATCCGGGTTCGATCACCTCTCAAGCGTACGGCTTCGGCGGCTCGGATAACGGCGTCATCGATGCTTCGATGCTTTGGAATGACGGCGTTCCATCGACCGACATCGCCCCCTCGGTCATGACTGAATCCACGTCTCTCTCGCAGCCTGTCTCTCCGCCAAACAATCCAGGAGCCTTGGTGAACCCCATTTTGCGACCCGGGTTGTAGCGATTAGAATCGCGGCACCTGCGAGCGCTCGGTCACAGGCTCGAACGGCTCTTTCGGCACCGATAACAGCACAGAAGAACTTGGGCCGGAACCGAGGCCCAGTTCGCTTTGGCCAGTTCGCTTTGAATGGCCAGCGGCAGACTGAAACATACTAGCCATCGTTTGGGACCATTGTCCCGAACGAACAAACGGACGGGACAAAGGTCCCATCCTACGATTAGAAAAGGGCATTCATGGAATACGCTGAGAATGAGGAAGACGAGGGGGAAGCCTCGTCTCTGTTGCCGTTCGGGGCTGAACACTTTATGCGCCGAGCGATCGAACTCGCTCAACAGGCAGCGTCCGAGGACGAAGTGCCGGTAGGTGCCATCATTGTTCACAAGCATCAAATCATTGCGGCGGCATACAATCAACGGGAGAATCTGGCCGATCCGACCGCGCACGCGGAGATGATTGCGATCACGCAGGCGGCCGCGCAATTGAAGTCTTGGAGATTGGTGGACTGCGAATTGTATGTCACGCTGGAGCCTTGCCCCATGTGCGCAGGAGCGATCCTTCAATCTCGCATCCCTCGCGTCTTTTATGGTGCGATCGATCGCAAAGCAGGCGCGGTGGAGTCGCTCTATCAACTCCTATCCGATCCCAGGCTCAATCACCGCTGCGAGATCCGCGGGGGAGTGTTGGCATTGGAGTGCGGGAAAATCCTTACCGAGTTCTTTGAAGAAAAACGGCGCCAAGGTAAGAAGTAGGATCGCTTAAACCCTCAAGCCATGACAGGAATGAGGGTTAGGGCTCGGTTTCGAATTAGGTGGAGTATTCGGAATTGAACCGAACGTATTCACTGTTCAAATCGGTCGTCCAGTGCGTTGCTTCTCCCGGTCCCAAGCCGACGCGCAGGTCGATTTCGGTCAGCTTGCGGGCTTTGATGGAGCCGCTGACGACGGCTGCGTCGAATGCGATCGGTTCGCCTCGCTCGAAAAGAGGATGGCTGTTGACTTTCAAGTCGGTATGTTCGGGACGGATCGGCACACCGGCGTAGCCCGCTGCAGAGACAATGCGGCCCCAATTGGGATCCCCGCCTGTGATAGCCGTCTTGACCAGATTGCTCAAAGCGATGCTTCGAGCGATGGCTTCTGCGTCGGCATCGTTGTTGGCGCCGTGGATGCGGATCTCGATGAGATGCGTAGCACCCTCCCCGTCGTCAGGGATTTTTTTAGCGAGTTCGATCGCCATTTCATTGAGCTGCTTTGCGAAGGTTGTTTCGCTTTCGCCATCGAGGGCTGGCGCGGAGTCTGTCGGTTGGGTACACAGCATCACGAGGGAATCGTTCGTGCTCATGTGTCCCTCCACGCTGATGCAATTGAACGACTTGTTCGCAGCGGATTGGAGCAGGCGTTGCGCTTGAACGGGGTGGAGGGGCGCGTCGGTCAGGATGATTGCGAGCATCGTGGCCATCTTGGGACCGATCATCCCTGCTCCCTTGCACATCCCGACGATATGCGTCTGCTGGCCTCGCAATTCGAATGTCCTCTCGGCAATCTTGCGCGCGATATCCGTTGTCAAAATTCCATCGCAAGCGTCCAAATACGCTTGCTCGGTCGCAGCCAGTTGCTTGGCTGCTGTTTGGATTCCTAATTGGATCTTTTCCATCGGCAAGAATCGTCCAATGATGCCAGTGCTCATCACCAAAAACTGTTCGGCAGTGAGCTGGCCTGAGGGGTCGGTCGCTGCCGCCGCATACCGGGTCATCTCCACGGCGTCTTGGTGTCCGCGCGATCCGGTACACGCGTTGGCGTTGCCGCTGTTCACGACGATACCGCGAATGGTATTGGACGGCGTTCGGCTGCGGGAAACAACTACAGGCGCCGCGACGATTTGATTGGTTGTGTAGACACCCGCCGCGACGCATGGTTTGTCCGAGACAATGAGCGTGATATCGCGAGCCCCGACGCGACTCTTGATCCCACCCACCACTCCAGCAAAACGAAAGCCTACAGGGAGATGCATGACTAGAACTCCAATCGACAAAGAAACGAGGGAAGGTCGTTTAGGAAGCGGGTTACCCGACCAAGTCGGCGATATAAAAGCTGCCGTACGTATGCACTCGATCCAATTGGTGGAGCCGAGTCGAAAGATCGCTGTTGAAACTCAGCAGCTCAGGCAACTTGACCGTCTTGCCATTCCGCTGGACTTGAACATTGTCCATGAACTCGGTCCGCAGTCCGCCGGAACGCCACAAGATTCGGGTCTTGGGCGCTGCTCGGTTGAGGATGGCTTGCCATTCCGATTCCAGCAGTGGGAAATAGTGATCGCTCAGCCAATCCATATGGTCTAACAGGACGAACCGGGAGATCTGAGTATCGTGCTTCTCCAGGAATCCTTGAACGGAGTCTGTGTTCACGGTCAATCGATCGATCAGGCCGTCGCGAAGTTTTTCGAAATTGGCTTGTTTGACATACTCTGGGCAGCAGGTGGGAGTGTAACTACCGGTGATGTAAACTCGCCAAAAGTAGTTGTCTTGGATGGGGATTTTGGCAAAGACCGCTTCGAGGGAATCCTCTACGAATTTGACGATCCCACCGGGATACTGTTCATCGATTTGTTTGCGCTGTGCTTTTGGGACTCCGAGCATGCTCAGCGTGGTGTCGCGGTTCATGGCAAACTTGAGCGTCTTGGACCAGATCTTGCCTCGCGTGCGCGCATAGATCTCTTGCTGTTGAGCAAGGGTGGGGGCGTCCAGAATCTCTTGCACTTCTTTGCGGCAGCGTGCGACCTTGTTGATGTAGATCCCGATCAACCGAGCGAAGGCACCCGATGTTCCGCGGAAGTAGAACGACTTGCTGGGGTTGGCAAAGAATTGGATCCAGCGATCCCAATACTTGCGGCTGTTGGGTGAGAGGGATTTTCTCAAGTGCGAGGCATAGACGGACTCGGCATTGGGCAAGTAACCGTTGCCGAACATTTGGAAAAAACGATCGTAGTCCAGGTTTCGGATGGCCGACACCTTGAGCTCGAGCAACGCATTTTGGCGAGGGTTCATATCGACCGCATAGACGTGTCCCGCACCTGCCAAGAGGTAGTCCAGTGCATTGCAGCCGGCGGAGGTGATGACTAAAACGCGATCTTGGGAGGTCAGTTCTAACGCTTGCCTATCAAGTCGAGGATCTTCCCAACATGTGTTGTAAACGAGATTGTTGCCGTGGACGAATTTAAAAACGCGTCCGCTGACCC
>JANODW010000129.1:0-13724 GCA_031412875.1 Pirellula sp.
CCGAGTCCTCGAATCCAGAACGCAATGTAGCATCCATCGACTGCGCACTTATCGAGTCGTTGTTTGAGTCGTTGTTTGATGGCTTGTTTGAAGCGAGCCATTTGCTCTGCACAAAATCGCATTCCGATTCGCTTGCAAAGACTTTTAATGCGGGCTCTACCATCCAAAATGTTTGTTGAAGCTGGGTCTCGACTTGCCGGTAGAATCGATTCGCCACGGGATAGAATTCGTCCCATCGCCAACTGGCAGCAGCCCGCGAACCGGTGATGGGGGTCACCAAGCCCGCAGCGACGCGAGACGAGGTATTCGAGCCTGCGCGATCGATGATGGCGACCGACCATCTTTTCCAATGCGCCGTCCAAGCGATGGCCATGCCTGCCAAACCCGCCCCTAGCACGATCAAATCAACGCGTTTTATGACTGTTTTCCTTGTTTTTTATTTCCGTACCGATTTTGTCGGTTCGACGCGAGTTGCGGCTCCTGCGACTAAAGATAGGGAAATCACGAGTGAATGAGAACCCTCCTTTGCTTGTCGCGGTTAACACGGGATATTATATAACAACTGACGCGTGTTTATTTCATTGACCAAGTTTGGTGCCTTCCGTGGACCCCTTTCGACTCGCTTGCCCGCATTGTTCGAGCAAAATCATTGTGCGCCACGAACCTATGCTCGGGCAGAGGTTGCCATGTCCGAAATGCAAGGGTCCGATCGACGTTCCTTTGACACCGCCCAGTCCCACGACGACCGTCCCGAACGCTTCGGCCACGCCCGTATCAAGCCCCGGCCCTAAGTCGGCCAAGCCATTTCCGTCGGCCCCTCCATCGTCGGGACCACGTGGCGGCGCTCCGATCGTAGACTCCACCGCAATGACCAAAGTCGGAGACGTCGACTGGAACGAGCTTCTCGCCAAAGAGGACCTCTCGACGCGAACAGAAGCCGACGGAGAATCCGGGCCGCGGTTCAGGCACGCCAACGAGCCTGACTTCATTCCGCTGCCACCGACTTTCAAACCGATTACTCCTCTGCCCGCTACGGCTGCCAATATCCCGATTAACAAGCAGCCTTGGCAAAGCACCGCGACCGCGAAACGGCGGCAGTTGTTGACCTTGGCTACCATCGGGGTCGCTGGCTCGCTCCTCGCCATCGGCGGATTTGTAGCCTTTATGCGGATGGTAGGAACCAAGGACAAGCCGGTCGTCCAGCTCCCAACTCCGGACAAAGGAACGGCACTCGATAACAAGCCCGAACGAGAAAACAAGCTTCCAGAATTGAAAAAGCCCGAAGCCATTCCCGCAATCGATCTAGCGATCGTAGGCAATCCAGAAGTCCCAGCCACTGACGACCCGAACGGTGCCACCGTCACTCCGAACCCTGTCTCGCAAACGAAGGGACCGGAGAGCAATCCAAGTAAGGGATCCGATCCGTCCATCCCGCCGAACGCACTTCCGTCCATGAGCGGGGATACGCCCGCCCAAACAGCCAATGCGAACGGCGACGAAGAGATCCTATCGAGCGCTTTCGGGTCCAGCATTCCGCAAGAGCTCGTCGATACTCCGATGTCCAGTTTGTCTCTGCGGGACAACGATATCGCCGAATTGGATATCGAGAACGCAGAAGTGAATCGGGACCAATTGTTCCACCCGGGCCCATCCGCGATCCCCAGTTGGGACAAGAATAGCAAATTCTCCATTTCATCATTTCGGGTCGAGAAAATTGGCTTACTTCGGTGCATCGACTTGTTCGGAAGGATGGCAGGTGTAGGAATATCTGTCGATTGGCAGTCCTGCCGAATCGCAGCCATCGACCTTACTGCGAAGGTAGATGTGAATGCGGAGAACAAGTCCATTGCCGAAATGGTGGCGGAGTTGATAAAGGAACGTGGTTTGGTCTGGACAATCGATCCCGACGGGCTGCCTGTTGTCTCTGCATCCAAGGAGGCGATGGAGTCGAAATTGCCGACAGACTGGACCCTGGTCGGAATATTTCCTGACGGGAAAGAGAAGCAGGCTGGCGACGATTTGCTACGGCTATGGGGATATGACGATGTGTGCCAAGTCACCGGCGGGCGATTGCAATGGTCGGACCAAGCGACTCCGATGGAGAAGGCGAATATGGCTGCTACTCTTTGCCAACTCGCAAAGCTTCGCAAAGTGGACACGGGACCATGGTCTCAAATTCCCGACGCCAGCTTGTTGTTTTCTATTAACCAATGGAACCGCAGCGTACCCTGTTTCGAACGGGCGATTAGCAAGAGCATTTTGGCACCGGAAAAGAGACCGATTGCCGATACCCTGGTGCTAGCTGCCGACAAGGTCCAGTTGAACTTGGTGATCGATTGGCAAAACATATGGAAGCACGGGTTCTCTCCTGCCGAGTCTGCTTATACGGTCGTCGGGGGTCGCAAGTTTCCTCAGATTGCGAAACGGTTTTTGAATGACTACGCACTTGAGCTAACGCCGATCGGTGACGACACGGTGTTGCTGACGACGCGCGATGTTCGGCAGCGGTTGTTCCGGGTTGTCCCGGTCTTGCTTCCGAAGAATTACAAGGTCGACGATTTGAAGCAATCGTTGCGCGAGTTAGCGCCGGTGGTCGACGACGTTTCGAAGTTCCGAGTGATCCCCGTAGCCGGAACCGAAGATATTTTTTTTGCTAGAATCTGTAGTCCGAGGGTCGATCAACTCAATGATCCTGACTTGATCCTTGGGCTTGGTTGGCCCGATCGATAGCCTTTGGCGCACAACACCATCTCGTGACCCTCAAACTATTGCACTGCGAAATCGGCAATGCTCAAATCGAGCTCTCCATTGAGAATTTGGATGACTGCCGCATGTTTGCGGAACAGCTCGCGCAGCGCGTGGTACCTCCGTTATGCATTGCGTTATCAGGAACCTTAGGTGCGGGGAAAACACAATGGACTCGTTTCTTTGCGACCGCGAGAGGAGCACCGCCGGAGTCGATTAGTAGCCCAACGTTCATGTTGGTTCATGAGTACCCCAGCCATCCACCCATCTATCATTTGGATGCCTACCGTGTGGGCGACGAAGAAGAAATGTTGGAGTTAGGAATCGAGGAAATGTTTGATGCCCAAGCGATCACGATCGTCGAATGGGCCGACCGCTTTCCGAGGCTTTTGCCTTCGCAAACCCTCCGCATTCACTTCGAATCCGGGGACTCCCTCGAGTCTCGCAACGTATTCATTCAAGCCGTAGGGGAACGGGCCCAATCGATTCTTGCCGCCCTGATCGCCGTTTGGAGATAGGAAAACGATGGATTAAGGAGTAAGGTATAGGCGGCGGAGCGCCCATGGAACTTAGGCCATAATCCTCAACACTCAACTATGTCCCAGCTCGTACATGAATCATCGAAGCGGATTATTGCCAATATTGAAAAGGCAATTGTCGGAAAGCGTAAGCAATTAGTACTATCGCTGGTCTCGTGGTTTTCCGGAGGGCATCTATTGCTGGAGGACGTGCCAGGGGTGGCCAAGACCATGCTGGCGCGCGCGTTGGCCGCGAGCGTCGGCTGCACGTTCAAGCGAGTCCAATGCACACCGGACTTGCTCCCTAGCGACATCACCGGTGCGGCGATCTTCAATCAGAAGACGAGCGAGTTTGAATTCCGGCCAGGTCCATTGTTTACCAATATTTTGCTCGCCGATGAAATCAATCGCACGACGCCACGGGCACAAGCGGCACTGCTCGAAGCGATGGCCGAATCCTGTGCGACGATAGATGGAGTAACGCACAAACTACCGGACCCTTTTCTCGTTATCGCCACGCAAAACCCCATCGATCACGAAGGGACATTTCCATTGCCGGAGGCTCAACTGGATCGCTTCTTCATGAAGTTTTCGCTTGGGTATCCGTCGATGGAAGAAGAGCTTCGAATGATGCAGATGCTTGAACGGGAACATCCAATCCATTCTTTGACGAGTGTCGTTTCAGCGCAGGAGATCGTCCAGGTTCAGCAATTGGTTAAACAGGTGTATGTCGATGCCAAGGTGCGGCAGTACATGCTGCAGATCGTGCATGAAACGCGATCGCACAACGATTTGGCTTTGGGGGCCGGGCCACGGGCGACCATTGCGATATTTCGCGCATCGCAAGCCATGGCAGCGATTCGAGGCCGAAACTATGTGCAGCCGGACGATGTCAAAAAGACGATTGCGCCCGTGATGGCCCATCGATTGATTTTGAGACCCGAGAGCCGGTTGCGACGCATGACCAGCGAGCAGATCCTCGATAGCATTGTTGCCGAGATTGCGGTCCCAACGCTTGAGGAACAGAAATCCTAGCCGATCAGCGCTTGTCGAACTCGTCTTTATCGATGGCGTAGGTTTCCAGTTTTCGATACATGGTCGCGCGCGAAATGCCTAGCAGTTCGGAGGCTTCGGGAATATTTCCTCGGGTCCGTCGCATGGCTTCCTGGATAAGTCGCTTTTCCCATTGTTCGATATTGAGCGTATCGAAGACTTCGGTTTTGGATTCGTGCAGGGTCAAATCGGAAGCTTGGATTTCATCGCCGGTTGCAAGCACGATTGCGCTATCGATGATATTTCGCAGTTGGCGAACGTTGCCAGGCCAGTTGTATTCCAGTAGCCGCTTGCGCGCCGATTCGCTCAATTTGATTTGGGATCGGCCGTGTTGCCGTCCGAAATGCTCGAGGAAGTGATTGAGCAAAAGAGAAATGTCGCCGCCGCGTTGACGCAAGGGTGGGACCTTCATTTCGAAAACACTTAATCGATAGTACAGATCCTCCCTAAACCGCTTCTCGGAAACGAACTCGCTCAAGTCGCGGTTGGTTGCGGTTAGAACGCGCACGTCGACGCGTACTTCTTTGCGTCCGCCGACAGGCAAGAACGGATGTCCCTCGAGAATGCGCAACAACTTGGCTTGTCCCGCGAGCGTCATCTCGCCAATTTCGTCCAAGAACAAGGTCCCGCTGTGCGCCTGTTGGAACCAGCCAATATGATCCTTGTCAGCCCCGGTAAAGGCCCCTTTCACGTGTCCGAAAAGTTGACTCTCCATAAGTTCGCTGGGCATGGCAGCGCAGTTGACGCTCAGCATCGGCCGGTCGGCTCGCGTGCTCGCCTTGTGAATCGCGCGTGCTACCAACTCCTTGCCAACCCCGCTTTCGCCGCGAATCAAAATGCTTCCTGTCGCCTTGGCCACGCGTTTGATTCGTTCCTTGAGCTCTAGCATGAGCGTGCTTTCGCCGAGCAATTCGTCGAAATCGGCGTTCTTTACTTGCAGTCGCCCATGGTCGAATCGCAACGACGATTCCTTGCGAGCGCGCACCAGCGAGGCTGCGAGAAAACTAGCAGAAGCAATCGTGAAATCAAAGGAATGCTTTTCGAATACTTCTTGATCGCGATAGAGATGGATGACGCCAATGGTTTTGTTCTCGTGCAGGAGCGGCACACAAATCGCATCTGCATAGTGCATTAGCGGGCCATCTCCCGGCGGTTGCGATTCGTTTTTGACCCATACCGCTGTCGCCTGCTTGCATACCATCTCGGTCAGCTTGTCGCTAAGCGAAACGCGGGAATCGCCATTGTTGGGGAATCGACCGTGTGTCGTCAGCGCTCCCTCGTCGTCGGCGAGCAGAAACGCCACAAAAGTTGCTTTGGTTCGTGTTCGCAGAACGTCGATCGCCAACGTCACCACATCGTCGGGAGTTGTCAGTGAAATGCACCGGATCGAAAGCTGATGCAAATCCGAAAGGTCTTCAGTGCGCCCCGCCTTGCGAAGAGAAAGGAAAGCCGACATCCCAGAAGCGAATCCATCCGGGCTGCTCCCGATGCGATCTCCGCGCAGATCATGCGAAAGATTAATACGCTCAACCGTAATATCCTCGTTGATCGTATCGTCGAAGAATTCGAGGTCGGTGCTTCCAATGCGAATGCGATTGCCGTGGGACAAGACGGCTACGTCCACTTTGGAGCCATTCACCGTCGTTCCGTTGCGAGACCCAGCGTCCAACAGCCGCCACTGAGAATCTTGGAAAACCAATCGCGCATGGACGCGCGACGACTGGGGATCGTTGAGTTGGACATGGCATTCCAACCCACGGCCGACTGTGTTTTCTTTCGCTTTATCCAGTGCGATTCGCGATTCTGGCGCCCTGCCTCGCGTAATAACCAAATACGTTGACATCGGTAGTGTGCAATGCGGTAAGTGTAGAGCCACTCCCAGTATACGTCTATTTGTCTCATTTTGCTACTCCCAGGACGCAGGTCCTGAGCGGTTGGCAGGGGCGTGCAACAGGCTAGTGGTGGGGCCTGCTGCCGGGGCCTCCTGCCTGACACGCGATTTTTGAGATATCATCTGGCAAGGACCCATGTCGCTCGCGGTCCGCATTGATCCTCGTGCCGTTTGGAGTTGTTTTACTTTGCAAGCTAAGATCGTTTTGTTACCAGGGGACGGCATCGGCCCCGAAGTCGTTCGCCAAGCGCACCGCGTCCTGTCGTCGATCGAACGGCAATTTGCGCATCAATTCTCTTTTTCGGAACACCTAATCGGCGGGATCGCAATCGACCAAACCGGAGAGGCATTGCCGGACTCTACCACCGCGGCTTGCAAGGACTCGGATGCGATCTTGTTGGGGGCTGTGGGGGGGCCAACGTGGGACGACCCGAATGCCAAAACCCGTCCCGAAGCCGGGTTGCTGAAGATCCGCAAGGAACTGGGACTGTTCGCCAATCTCCGACCGATCGTCACCTTTGAGGAATTGCTCGATGCGTCTCCGCTCAAGCGTGAAATCATTGAAGGAACGGATATCCTCTTTTTCCGAGAGTTAACGGGCGGGCTTTACTTTGGTCCGTCGGGCGTGGAGGATCTTCCCGATGGTCAACAGCGAGCATTTAGTACGGCCGTTTATACCACCTCGGAAGTGGAACGCATTGTTCGCATGGCAGCAAAAGCAGCGCTCCAGCGGCGAGGCAAACTGACGATGGTCGACAAAGCAAACGTGCTTGAGGCATCGCGGTTGTGGCGGCGTGTCTCGGCGAGAATCATGAAGGAGGAGTTTCCCACGCTAGCCTACGATGTGGTGCTTGTCGATTCGATGGCGATGCACTTGTTGAGTCGCCCGACTAGCTTCGACGTGGTGGTGACGAGCAATATGTTCGGAGACATTCTCACCGACGAAGCATCGATGCTCCCTGGTTCGTTGGGAATGCTCCCCAGCGCATCGCTTGGTTCAAGCGGGCCAGGTCTGTACGAACCTATCCATGGTTCGGCGCCAGACATCGCTGGCAAGGGTATCGCGAATCCACTTGCGACCATCCTCGCCTCTGCCATGCTGCTCCGGCATTCGTTGGGATTGGAAACAGAAGCGGCGTCGATCGAGGCAGCCGTCAAGCGAGTGTTGGCTGCAGGGCATCGAACCGCAGACTTGGTGCGTCGAGGCGAGCCCTCGCTCGGCACCGTTGCGATCACCGACCATGTGCTTCAGTCTATGAACTAATGATTTGCCCTTTCTGCTCATTGCTATGCGACGCAGAGGACTTGCGAACAATCTCCTGCGATCGTCGCACCGACTCACTCGCGAAGGTTGCATCGCTTCGACGGGAACCCAGTCGGGAGGCTGAGGCGGAGGTAGGGTTGAGCGAAGCCAAGCGGGCGCTGCAACGAGCGAAAAGGGTCCTGGTTACCGGCCGCATTGCGAGTGTGGAGACGGCCAGGGCTGCGATCGCATTCGCAATCCAATACAACGCCACCATTGATTGCGCGGAGGCGGGGCACGTTTTCAAGAACGTGCTTGCGCTTCAACGGTCAGGAATGCACTCGGTCTCCATCGCTGAGGCCAGAGACCATTCCGATTTGTTTATCATCGTGGGCGATGATCGCATGCTGCATTCGGTACCCAGAATGCCGGCTGCCTTTGCAAACTATTCTCCGATTTCGCGAACTGTGTTACTCTTGGGGGAGTTCGGACCGGATTCTATCCGTAAATGGAAGGGAGCAGGATTCGACACTTGGGCGGTGCATTGCGATCTGAAAAACGTCCCGATGGCACTTTCGCAATGGGCACGATGGTCGGATCGCGTTTCGCAGGATCAAGCCAAGAGTAAGGAAGAGGCCGAAAGGTCGCATGCAAGTGGCTTATTGGACCGGATGGCAAGGTCCGCCTACACGACCGTGCTTTGGTGCGCAGAGCATTTGACGATGGAGCATGCAGACCTTTGGGTGGAACGCATGTTCCAATGGGTTGCAACGCGAAACGAAAAATCGCGATGCGCCGCGTTGCCTTGGACCTCTACCGACGGAACATTCCAACAGGTTTGCACCTGGCAAACGGGGTTTCCTGGTCGCGTTGCATTTCGCGACGGAGTGCCCGAATATGACCCTTTGCAAAACGCGTACGAGCAATGGCTGGAACGCGCATCGCGGATTGCCGCAACCGAATCGGTGGTGGTACTGATCGATGAGACGGCTTCAGCGACCACGTTTTTGCAGCCGCAAACGATTCCTCAGCTCAAGAACAGTGCGGTGATCGAATTGACCGGGACTTCGGAATGGTTTCCGACTGCGATCGCTGGAATCGAAACCGGTGCAGGACTATTTCGTGCGGACCAGACGTTGCTGGCAAATGTATTGCCGACGATCGAACCTCCTGTCGACTGCAAGCCGGCGACGTTTTGGCTGGAGGGTCTATCGCGGTGATCACTCGACTAAGTGGAGCGATGTGCATCGATGGGGTTGGCGCGTCTCAAGTTCGCGATTTGGTAATGGACGGGGAAACACTTTGTTCCGAATCGCCGTCGGGGCAACGATGGGACGCAGAGTATGACTTGCCGAACCACATTGTCGTGGCCGGCGGGATCGATCTTCACACGCACATCGGCGGCGGCAAAGTAAACATAGCGAGGTTGTTGCTGCCCGAGTTCGTGCAGCGTGAACGGACTCCTTTGCTGGAAAGCGATCGCTTTATCACTCCCTTGAGTTCGCCTGTACCTGGCACGATCGAGACGGGGCGACGCTATTTGGAGATGGGTTACACCGCGTGTTTTGAGCCGGCCGTCTTGCCGGCCAATGCGAGGCACGCGCATGCAGAAATGGCCGATACGCCATGGCTCGATACCGGTGGGTATCTCCTGTTGGGCAATGAACGATTGCTTTTGGAATGGATTCGCGAGGGCGTCTCGCAGCGTCAGATCAATGACTATGTCGCTTGGATGGTGCAGGCCCATCAATGCTGCGCCGTGAAGGTGGTCAATGCTGGAGGCATCGATGCGTTCAAATTCAATCAACGTCACATGGTCGTCGATGACAAGCACGTTCACTTTGGAATCACCCCCAGGCAAATATTGAAAGCGTTATCGATTGCGGTCGAATCGCTAGGGTTCGCCCATCCGTTGCATGTGCATTGCAGCAATCTTGGGATGGCGGGCAATATCGCGTCGACCCTGTCCACGATCGACGCGGTGGAGGGCCGTCGATTGCATCTGACCCATGCGCAGTACCACTGTTATGGAATCGATGGACCCCATGGGTATAGCTCGGCAGCAGAACGATTGGCGGATAGGGTCAACGCGAACCCGAACCTGACGATCGACGTGGGGCAGTTGCAGTTCGGCCAGACGGTAACGTTGTCCGGAGACACGATGCATCAATTTGCCAATCGCGCACTGGCACGGCCACGCAAAGCGATTTTTCAGGATCTGGAGTGCCAAGCAGGCTGCGGTGTGCTCCCGTTTCGGTATCGCCAGGACCAGTATGTTCATGGGTTGCTCTGGACGATTGGGATCGAATTGTTTTTGAGAGTGAACGATCCGTTGCGCATTTTCTTGACGACGGATCACCCCAACGGAGCGCCGTTTACATCGTATCCGCATTTGATTCGGTTACTGATGGATTACGATTTTCGGATGTCGGTTTTTTCGCGGCTGCATCCAGATGTTCAGAAATCGAGTCCTTTGCCTTCGCTGGTTCGCGAATATTCTCTCGAGGAAATCATCAAGATGACGCGCCTTGGGCCCGCTCGCGCCCTTGGGTTAGCCAACCGAGGTTCTCTTCAACAAGGCTGTATCGCGGACGTAGTCGTTTACGAACGAAGCTCCAACCCCGAAGAGATGTTCTCGAAACCGCGCATGGTTTTTCGAAGAGGCAAATTAGTCTATCGCGATGGAGTCTTGCTCGGCGACGCCGACAAGGCAACGATTGTTGCCAAGTTTGAAACGGATTCGCAAATGGACACCCTGCTAAAGAGCCTGTGGCGCAATCGCTACGGCTATTCAACGGAGCTGATCACGGTACGCGCTGATGAGTTGGTATCCAGCAAACGTTCGATTGAGTGGACTGTCTTTAAGCGTGCGGCAGGATCATTCCTCCCGTAGGATGGGACCATTGTCCCGTCCGTTTGTTCGTTCGGGACAATGGTCCCAAACTACGGTGAGACAAACCCTAGTAGCGGGCTTGGGCGGGTGGTACCGTTGTGTTGGATGCTGAGTTGGTAGCCGAGGGTGCCGATGCGTTCAAAGAGGGATTGGCGGTTGCACCGGTTCGGGTTGCGGTATTGCCGAGCGGGCTTGTATTGCCGAGCGGGCTTGTGGTGCCTGGTTGGCTGGGCACGTTTGCAATCGTGGAACTGGCCGTTCCCAATCCATTCTGGGTCAAGCGGACGTTGAGCGCGCCGATGCGTTGGTAGAGGTCGGGTTGCAAAGAGTTCAAGGCGATGCTCTGTTGGTAATTTTGTACCGCTTGCATCAGTTCGCCGGAATTTTCCCGCAGTCGGCCTCGCTCTGACCAGGCTCGTGCATTGTTAGGATCCATTGCCAACGCTTCGTCCAGGTACTGCTCAGCGATTTTGGATTGGTTGAATTCTTGGTGAAGCTTTGCGAGTTCGACACGGGCATCGGAAACGTTCGGGCTGCGTTGCGCCCATCGCTTGAGCAAGGTGAATGCTTTGTCGGATCGGCCGGTTTCCACCAGGAGGACAGCTAGAGCACGATGGCAATCCACGTGGTTCGGCGATAGCTCCAACGCTTGATTGTAGATCGACTCGGCATTGTCGAGCATTTTCTGGTCTTTCGCCGCGGTTCCCAAACGATGGTAGGTCGAAGCCAAGTTGTAATGCGTATCTGGATTGGCGGGGTCGGTCTGTTTCGTTTGCTCGAAGATATGCAATGCTTCGGCATAACGTCCTTGCTGATAGAGCGTCACTCCTGTGCCATTCTGCACCATTCGCGTGCACCCGCAGGCCACCAAAAAAAGGAGCGTTGCAATCAGGGTGCAGCGACTTTCAGGCAGGTTGGTAGCGTTACACGGTCTCATGCGATTGTTCTCCCTCAGAACCCGCAAAACCTCCAAAAGTGGGAGTTGTTCTTGCGATCAACGCAGAGCAATACCAGGAATCGCAAGCCGAATACAAGAGGAAATCAGGGCGGAATGAACGGAAATGCCATTTTGGAAAAGCAGTTTGACTTTTAGAATCGCTATCCATGGAAACCGAACCAAGCACCGCACCCATCCCCACATCTATTCCCGTGCCCCCAGCCATCGATCGTTATCAGCAGCGCATCGAGTCTATCGAAAGCAAAATCCAGGAAAGAGAGCGGGTTGCCAAGCGACTGGTGGGGGTGCGGCTGGGGTTCGCGGTACCGGGTTTGGCCTTGGTTTTTCTCGGGCTGGCGTTTCAGGAGCCAACAGGTTGGAGTTGGAGGGTCGGGATCTTATTAATCGTAGGTTTCCTTGCGGCGGCAACTTGGCACGAGACGAATCTTTGGATCACCTCGCGGCTTCGGCACCAGCTTTTTGGCTACCGAAGATTGCTAGCTCGCTGCGATCGCCGTTGGGAAGATCTCAAGCCGCTTGCGACCGAAGGGTGCACGGCGGCATTCGCATCGGATCTGAGCCGCGACCTCGATTTGTTTGGCGATCGCAGTTTGTTCCGTTGGTGCTCGCTGGCTATGACGCAGACCGGCGCGAAGACGTTATGCGAGTGGATGACGCAGTGGGCGAGCAGGGAGTCGATCGTCGAGCGACAAGTGGCAGTGCAGGAGTTGGCCTCGGACCGAGCATGGCGAGAAGCTTTTTTCGAAACTTCGTGCGACTATCGCGATCAACAAGCCAGTCCCGAAGGGCTTGCGCAGTGGAGCCAAGAGGATTTCTATTTCTCGAATCGAGCTTGGGTCCATTGGTTAACGTGGTTGGGACCAGCATCGCTAATCGTGGGGGTGATTTTGTTGGTGGCGTTTGCGATTCAGGAAAACGAAACCGGACAGGTTGTTGGAATGGTTTTGGTTTCGAGCGCTGCCGCGATCAATTTTTTGCTCGCGATGGTGATCATCGGTCCCGTGCATGACATTTTTGGAAAAATAGGGACGGCCAATCGGGAGCTTCAGTCGCTCGTAAAAATCATACGAGCCATTGTGCGTTTGGAGTCGCAAGGCGTTTTACTTTCGCGGATACGCGAGAAATGCGTTGACGGGGAACATTCAGCGGAGCAATCGCTTTCCAAACTGCAGCGCATCATGGCGATGGCGGGGATGCAAAAAAGCCCTCTGATGTTCGTGCCCTATCTGCTCTTGCAGATCGTCTTTCTATGGGACATACGCGTTCTGGAATTGCTCGAAAGGTGGAAGGTTCGCCACGGCCACCGAGCTGCGGGATGGATGCAAGCGATCGGAATGATCGAAAGCCTTTTTTGTGCAGCGACCATTGCAGATGAGAATCCGACTTGGGCTTACCCAAAGCTGTTCGACAAGGGAACCCTCCAAGCGGACTCCAAACTTCTCGAGGTAGAGGCTGTGGCGCATCCCCTGCTAAAGGCTTCCAATCAAGTACCCAACTCGGTCACTATCTCGCGAGAACAACCTTTGTTGTTGGTGACGGGAAGCAATATGGCGGGCAAGTCCACCTTGCTCAGATCGGTTGGAGTCAATTCCGTATTGTCTCGGTTGGGTGCTCCCGTGTGTGCCAAGCGTTGGGTGGGGACGGTTTGTGAATTGGCGTCGAGCATTCGCGTGCAAGATAGTTTGCAGGATGGTGTCTCCTTTTTCATGGCGGAGTTAAAACGATTGCGTTGCGTGGTGGACGTGGCACAAAAAGAAAACCATCCGGCGGGTAAGCAGATGCTGATCTTATTGGATGAAATTCTTCAAGGGACAAACTCACGCGAGCGGCAGATCGCAGTGGAGCATGTGCTGGATAGGTTGGTTGAGTGCGGTTGTATCGTTTTTACCAGCACGCACGATTTGGAGATGGCGGGAAATGAAAGCATCCAAAGAATCGCACAGGTGGTGCATTTCCGAGAGCATTTCGAAAGCGTCCAGGGCCAACAAATCATGCGATTTGACTATATAATGCGACCTGGAGTCACTCCGACCACCAATGCTCTGAAATTGCTCGAAATGGTGGGTTTGCGCGATGCGGCGGGCGAAGGATGTCAAATTAAAGGCGCGACATGAAAATGTAAAAAGCGGAATTACAATAGGGGCTCCTTCGGCACTCGGTTCCAGAATTGGACGCACTATTTCCACGTTGGTTTTGGAAGCGGCCGCAAAGCATATTGCTGTTTTTCGAAGAGACAGCCGCCTTCATTCCTGTCGTGATTCTCTCCGCCATTTTTTATGACTGTCCAATGAAGAAAGAAACTGCTCCTGCCGTCTCAGAAGTCTCGCTCGAATCCGACGCGAGCGATCCGAAAGCATGGGACGTATCGACGTGGATGTTCGATCTCGGTGCCCTATTGATTTTGGCCTGTGCGATCGCAGTCG
>JANODW010000130.1:0-2015 GCA_031412875.1 Pirellula sp.
CCTTGAGATCGAACAGCCATCGCCACGAGTTTCCAAAGTCATCGAAAACGCCGCCCGTCCATGAGCGTTTCGTATTATCGATCTTCACTTGATAACCGTTCAAACGAACCGCTGCTTCGGCAGACGCATCGGAACATCGCAATAGGATACCGCTATTGAACGAAGGGTCATTCATCAAGTCCAGTTCGAGGATGAAATCACCGTACTTTTTCTCTGAAGCAACAAAGGTGTGCTCAACCGTGTTGATGCGTTGTCGCAACACCATTGCCTTATCTTCCACAACTGCGGGCGCGGGGTCGCGCAAGGCAACGATTTTCCAACCCGCAAGATCCGAACCATTGAACAAAGACTGCCATTGGCCTTCATCGGCAGCCCCCACAAATAAAGTGAACCCGACCGCAAAAGCGAGTGACATGAGGAATGTTTGCAGAGTATTCATTTGGAATCCGAGTAGCCATTCAGTTGACGTTCGCCAGTGTTGCATCTCTGCTCGCATACGAGCTTATATATCTTCTTGGGCTGGAACGTTGACTAGATTTTGAACGCCCAATGGATCCACCTGCAGATCATACAGTTCTTCCGGAGTTGTGTCACCATGCACGTGATTGTTTGTCAAAATTCTTCAGGAGTGAGTTCGTTGAGGGCGTCTTCGTGCGACGGCCATCCAGGACGGTCGCCATGTTTTTCAAGGAGGCATTCAACATTCCAAAGACATTGCTGTTCTGCGGAATTCTCGATCATCAATTTTCCAGAAGTAGAGTATCGATGCAGAATTGAATCAAGCAGAACCGCCTCAGCGGGCATTGTGTCAATTGCAGCAACGTCGGGCTTATGCTCTTTGGCGGAGTTATTCGACGAACCAAGCAATAAAGTTCAAGAACAGAGAATCACGTAAGCGGCGTCAGTGTCTCCATGTATCCGCAGTTCGTTTTTCACCAGGCGAACAACACATCGCGGGATTTCCTCAAGGAAGCTGTCACCAAAGTGCTGGATTACAAAATGATCCCATTCAGGTTCGTTTGTTTTACGGTCATCGAACTTGCCCAGCGTCGTTGAACCGCCGTATGCGAACCCGCAGGTACGGTGGTGTGGGGACTGTGCCCGGCAACGGGCATCCTTACCCGATGTCGTCGATTATACCACTGCCGTGGGATTCAAGTATAATGATTCCGTCGTCGATAATCGTCTCTGTTGGAGGTCGTCAAGGTGAATCATCAAGTAGGTATTCCAGGCATTGTCCGCAATGGTGTCGTAGTGCCGCAATCGAATCAACCATTGCCTGAAGGAAGCCACGTCGAAATTCGAATGGAACCCGGAGATGTTCCGGAAGGACTGAAAGCAGAAATCGAAGCTTGGGACAAAGCAAGCGATGAATCATGGAAATGGATTGAGTCACTTGAGGCAAGTGAACAATGACGAATGGTGAGATTCATTGGGTTGAGCTTCCGGATACGGGAGGACGTGAACAAGCCGGACGAAGGCCAGCGATCGTAATCCAGAACGATAGATATGCTGGAAGCCTCCCGACGGTCCTCGTCATTCCATTGAGCAGCGCCATTGCCGCTCTCCGATTTTCAGGCACGGCACTAATTAAAACCGACAAGACGTCTGGTTTGAAAACCGACTCTGTTGCTCTTGTGTTTCAATTGCGTGCGATAGATCGAGGCAGGATCAAAGAAAAATTGGCGAAGTTTCCGAGTCAGAAATAGTTGAAATTCGTTCGGAGCTCACGAACCTTCTCGGATCGTAACTTGTTCGACGAACCAATAGCAATCTACCCCAACAGTAGCGAAGCGAACCCAGGGAGCGCCGCTTGCGCGTCAACCCTGGGCAATGTTGTCGAACGCTTTCAGCGTAAGCAAAAATTCGGCCTGACGATTGCGAATGCTTGTGTTGTCGCAATTGCTGTCAATCGAGCACTGCAAATCAGCGAGCCTTCCATTCGGGCCTGCCCCGATGGAGGCAACAATTGGCAGCTACATTGGCTTGATTCCGTTGCTGGCTCTCCACCGAGT
>JANODW010000131.1:0-2394 GCA_031412875.1 Pirellula sp.
CGAAAAGGTTCCGTTGCTGTTGTTGATTCGCGAAGCGATCGTTTTCAGATCCACTGCGAGGGTGTCAATATTGGCAAGAGCCCGGACCGCATTGGCAACAATTTGTTCGCTGTTTTGACTGACCGGCTCAGTGATTTCCGCGATGTTCTCGATCGCCACATTGGCGCTTTCCACGGCTTTGCGAATCGTGGGGCCGATGCCTTCAAAATCTTTTCCTAGCCCTTCAAGACTCAGGCTGAACTGCTCGAAACCTTTGAGTGTCTTTTGCGTTTGCTCCAACGTCCCTTTCGCTTCCTTGAAAAGCTCAGGCAGCATCGTCAAGCCGTTCGCGATCGCTTCGGGAATCCTTGCGTTTTCAACTTGCATGCCTATGCGTTGGACGGTTTTCGCAACGGCTTGAATTTCGTCTGCGGTCGAGTTGATCTTCGTGACCACTTCGCGCATAGGACCATTGCCATCTCCAATCAAATCCTGAAAAGTCGATCCGATCGCATCGATCCGATTGAAGGCCCGTCCCATTTGTTCGACAGCGGGCCCGAGGGTGGATTCGATACGCGTCAGCGATTCGAGTGGATCTCTGGCTACCTCGCCTCCCTTGAGATAGGTCTTGTCGGTGATAAATTCTGCGGATGCAGCGGCCTCGGATGCATCCAAAATTCCATCCTTAGCTCCGTTGTATCCATCGAACCGTTCCAGGATCGATTCTTGGGTGGGCTCCACAAACTCCACGACCGCATCGCCGGTGATGATAGAGCCGCTGACGATCCGAGGAACTTCCGATTTTCTCAATTCCACCTTGCGATCCAATTCCATCTGAATCAGGACTCCGTTGTTTCCAGGCAGCAACGTGATGTTGGAAACACGGCCGATGTGCACTCCGTTCTTGCGAACAGGAGTATCCACGGTCACCTTCGGAGCCTTGGCGAAATTAAAACTCACGCGGTTGCGTTCGACCCATAGCTGGGGAACCGCACCAAAAAAAGCAATCAATAGAACGCCGATGATTGCAGATGCCATCACAAGCACTCCTACCCCAAAGCGATAACCACTCTCTTCCATGATTATTCCTCGTCTGATTCATCGAAAGGACTTGGGTGGATTAAATTGAGCGTGTCGGGATGACCCTTGCCCCGGGAAGCGAGCATTTCCATCAACCGCTCCCCTGCTTCACCATTCACAAATTGCCTAACCCGTCGATCGCTGGTCCGATCTAGGTCCTCTGGAGGACCGTTAAAAAGGACTTGCGACTCGCCGCGTTCCAGTCGCGAATAAGGGTAAAGCATCACAATCCGATCCGCAACCTTGCGGGCCGAATGCATATCGTGCGTCACGATGATGCTGGTGACCGGATAGCGTTTCCGCGTACGCAACATCAACTCATTGATCACGTCGCTCATGATGGGATCCAATCCGGTGGTCGGCTCATCGTACAGGAGAAGATCCGGCTCCAAGATCAGAGCGCGCGCCAACCCCACACGCTTGCGCATCCCGCCGGAGAGCTGCGAAGGCCGCTTGGGCAATACATTGCTCGGTAAGCCCACTTCGGCCAAACGCTCCGAGATCAATGTGTTCGCACTCTTGCCTTTAGGAACGCCGTGCTGCCTCAGCGGGAACGCGATGTTTTGACTAATGGTCATGCTGTCGAATAGGGCCGCATTTTGAAAGACAAACCCAAACCGCTTGCGGAGCGTGGTCATTTCACTATCGCCTAGTTTCTGAATGTCTTTGCCATCGAATATGACACTTCCGGAAGTCGGAGCTAGCAGGCCTACCAGCGCCTTGAGAAACATCGTTTTGCCGCAGCCGCTCTCTCCGATGATCGCGACTGTCTCTCCTTTATTGAATTTGACCGAAATATCCTTGAGAATGACTTGGCGTCCGAATTGCAACGAGATCTCTCGCGTCTCCAAGATGGGACGTGTCGCAGATGGACTATTCGAAGCGATTTGGGAAACGATGACATCGTCCATCAAAACAGTTTTGCTCCGCTGGGCCAAATGGCAAAATAGACCGCGTCCAAAAAGATATTGAGAACGATGTCCAGGCCTAAAATCATCACAAAGCTCTGTACGAACGCGGCCGTCGCAGCGCGTCCAACCCCTTCGGCGCCCGGCTGGCAATGGAATCCGCGATAGCAACTGACGATCGCAATCGTGGCTCCAAAGAACACGCTCTTGAAGACCCCGGTAAACAAATCAAAGCCACCCACAAACTCGCGGCTATTTCGCAGGTACTGTGCATGGTCTATTCCCAGCACGATCACACTATAAAAATACCCACCCACAATCCCCATGAAATCCGCCATCACGGTCAACGCCGGAATCAACAGCACACACGCCATAAAACGAGGGACAACCAAATAATGAATCGGATTGGCCCCCATACTTGTCAGTG
>JANODW010000132.1:0-1701 GCA_031412875.1 Pirellula sp.
GCATCGACGCCGCACGCCGAGCTCAGCGCAGTTTCATCCAAGCCAGTAAGCTGCGCCTCGACCTCTTTCCATCCGACCACGTGTTTATCCAGATACTGGCGGTCGATCGCCCCGCGTATGATCAATCGCTTCGCCACTGCATTGAGCAGCGCGATGTCGCCGCCCAGGTGCGGTTGGACATACAAATCGGCGATCGCCGTACCGAACACCAGGCTACGCGGATCCGACGGAACCTTGAAACGCATCAGCCCAGGTTCACGCAGGGGATTGATCACCACCACGCGGCCACCGCGACGTTTGAGCGCCATCAGCGTGCGTAACAACCGCGGATGATTCGACGACGGATTGCCACCAATCAGGATCACCAAATCGCTGCGCTATCGCCACGAGACGTGGGCGCTCTGAAAAAGTACCTCGATCACAATCGCACTAAGTTGGCAAAATTCCGCCCTATTTTGGAATCGCCATTCAACAGCATGCTGGACCTGTTGCGTCCGTCGGTCCTTGCGGCCGCTTCGCTTGTAAAGCCATGGAAGACGCTAGGACGCGATCTGCAAAGCTATTTTCGCGATCCACGGCTGGTCATCGCCTTTTCCTTTCAAGCCAAATACTTGGGCATGTCTCCCTTTCGATGCCCAAGCCTGTTTTCTATCCTGTCGTTCCTCGAGTACGAATACGGTGTGTTTCATCCCATCGGCGGATGTGGCCAAGTGAGCGAGCGGATGGCCGCCGTGGCCTCGGAACTCGGGTGTGATGTTCGGACCGACGAACCGGTTGAAAAGCTCGAATTCGACGGAAAACGAGTCAAGGCGGTCATCACTTCGCATGGTCGCTATGAATCGGATGCCTTGGTAATCAATGCTGACTTTGCCCACTCCATGCAACAGTTAGTACCCGACCCGATGCGCAAACGATGGTCCAACGCCAAGATTGCAAAAAAGAAATTCTCCTGTTCCACTTTCATGATGTATCTCGGCATCAACGGGCGTTACGACGATCTCAAACACCACACGATCCATATCGCCAAAGATTACGATCGCAATCTGCGTCAGATCGAAAAAGAACTGGTGTTGCCGGACGATCCCTCCCTCTATGTCCAAAACCCGTGCATCACCGATCCCTCGCTCGCTCCGAAGGGCAAGAGCACAATTTATGTTTTAGTACCGGTTCCCCATTTGAACCCCAACACCCCTTGGGATGATGCGCAGACGCAATCCTTTCGAGCCCTCGCTTTTAAGAAACTAGCGGAGGTCGGGATGCCTGACTTGGAAAGTCGCATTGAATACGAACAAATTGTTACACCGGCGAATTGGCGAGACGATTTCTCTGTCTCTCGCGGAGCCACGTTCAACTTGGCTCACAACCTAGGCCAAATGCTCCATCTGCGGCCGCATAATAAATTCGAAGAGTTGGATGGAGTCTATTTGGTGGGGGGAGGAACGCACCCTGGGAGTGGGCTCCCGGTTATCTATGAATCCTCTAGAATCACTTGCAAAAGACTTTTGCCCGATATCGGGCTGTCGGCTAAATTCATTCACGAGATCGCACCGCGCGGTGCCACCGAAGCGGTCGTTGCCTAGCCTCTTCGCCCGAAAACCCAAACCACCGTGACCAACACTTCGCCATCACCCATTTACGATCTTTCCGCGACAAGCATTGATGGCAAGCCGATTCCCTTGGAACAGTTCCGAGGCTCGGTCC
>JANODW010000133.1:0-24313 GCA_031412875.1 Pirellula sp.
TCGTGCAAATCGGAATCACTTCTTGGACTACGACAAATTCATCGAGACGATCGACATTCCCGTACCCGTTTTAGACCCAAAACAAACCTCCGCCATTTATCTTGTCGTTAAAGGAACGACTCAATGAAAAGGGATCAGGGCAATACGGGCTGGTGAGGCTCGCATACGTCATGTTCAACTGGAAGCGGTCTGGAATCCCGTCTGAGAGCAATCTCCTCGCGACGCTTTCAATGGCTGTGTCGGCCAACACACCGAATCCCCCCACGCCCGCCGTCGCATGGATTCGATCTCTCCACGGGCCAAAGGACTGAAGCCGCTCGTAGTCGATGCTGCGCCTCAGCATGCGCGTGAGTTCCTCCGCGCTCTTGGCCGGCAATCGACCGACCGCCAACTCTGGGCATTCATCGCCATCCAAATCCCCGAAGTGCAAATCGGTCGACATGGTCGGGGTGGTAAACGGACCCAGCTTGACTTTGGTCGCAACCACAAAGGTCGGTGTGATCGGGAGAAGCTTTGGGCTTTTTGACTTGGGATCGTCCTCGATTCCAACATCCCCGCACAGGAGCACAGCGGCGACGGGTAAGCGAGCTTGTGCGGCGGCGTTGAGAATCGAACGCTTCATTTCGTTCGCCGACGGGGCCGAATCGATTTGGATAACTTGATATTCTTGCTCGCGGTATTGAACCCACTCGTCAACCGCGCGCGCCCAAGCCTTGGGCCGTAAGACGACGACCGAGGAATGGATCTGCGCCCACGCTGGATTTCCAATCGCGCTCACTGCGATCGCGATCAAGATTGCTGACCAGCGATTGGACCGGACCGTTAGCCCGCGCCTGGATTGGGCCGCTTGAGGATCCGTGGGATGTCGATGGAATGGGAACACAATGGATGGCGATCGGTTGGGGGCTTGGTGCCGGACGCGAGGCAGCGTCCGCCAATCTAGTTTAGGACTCCATATCCTTGAGGTGAACATCGAGCGCACCGACAGACATACGAATCTCGACGATCGAGAGCGTCAAGGAGCTTGCCATCAGAATGAGACTGCACGCAAAGATCAGTTTGCCCGTATCGATCCACCCGACGAACAACGCGCCCATGCAGAGGGTGCACGACAGCAAACTGCATACTCCGAGCGTCTGCATATCGCGAATCAAATAGACTCGCCTCCTCAGGTTTCTGATCTCTTCGACGTAAACTTGGTTGGGAGTTTCCGTGTGATCTGCGTGCAACTTTCGGATGATGTTTGCAAGACCCAGAAAACGATTGGTGTAGGCAAGTAGCAACAAGGAAATCGTCGAGAACAAAAGGGCGGGAGTGGTTAGGTCAATTTGCATAGTCGGTGTGCCTACTCGCTCCACAGGATGTTAAATATCGTGCTGTAATGATCGGTCCACAACGGGATCCCCGCCCAATCCTGCTCGATCTCTTTTTTTCTTTTTTCTCCTCCCGTTTTATCGTCGACCAACACAAAGGGTGGCACCATCGGAGTTCTGTCTAGGAACTTGGAGTCGTTGGACATGATAAAGTAATGGCTTCGCATCAATAGCTCTTGAGAGTTGCTGACCTTGTAAATACTGGTGTACTTTGTCTTGAGCACTTGTTCTGCCGCATTTTTGACAACGGGGTAGAGGTTCAGGTAGGTATTGGTGATATGGATGCAGATGGTCCCGGCGAGCGTTCCATCCGCATTCTTTTTGAGATGCTTGCGGTAAATCTCAAACGCTTCCCGGGTCAACAAGTGCGCGGGCACGGAGTCGCCGCTGAAGGCATCTAGGACAATGACATCGTATTCCTGGGGGGCTTCGCGTTCCATCGTCAAACGCGCATCTCCAAGCCTCACCTCGATCGGTTTGCCGAGCCTCGTTTCATACTCTGGCAGATACCAAAAATGCTCGCGAGCGATCGTCTCTACCAACGGGTTAATCTCGTACATCACGCATTGGTCCGCTTGCCGGGTTCCTTCGGCCGCGCGTGCATACGCGGCGAGCGCTCCCGAGCCCAGCCCAACGACCGCAAATTTCATCGGTTGATCGCGATGCGTTTCCTCCATGTGGTACTGAAGCGTTTTTCCGACTCCGCTGTCCTTGTCATAGTAGGTCAACGGCAGAATCCTCTTCTTGGGATCGGTCCATTGCCGACCATGCAGGACGTTGCCACTCCAGAAACTGCGATAGCCAGAATCGAGCCCTCGCGAAATCCCATTGTTCTCATCAGGGGGAATCTCTGCGGTATATTGGCGGTCGGTAACGGACACGGTTCCATAGAAATTTCTCGCTTGCAACAGCAATTGCTTTTGAATACCAAATCCCTCCCCTTTGCTAAGCCAGTTGAACGGATCCAGATTCCAGCCGACGAAGCACGTGGCCAACACCACTGCGATGGCAGACACCGATCCGCTTGCTCGCCCCAGCCATTGCTTCCGCGTTGCAAGCGATCCAAGAACACCCCCCGCGATCGCAAAACTCAACAGCAATCCGATCGGCCATTCGTAGTACTCATCAAAGTACCGCGTCGCCACCAGAGTGATAAACAGTCCACCGAGTGCCCCACCTGCTGAAATCAACAAATAGTACTCTGTGATGTAATTTCGATTCTCGGGTCTGAGCGTTACCAACTCTCCATGGCATACCATGCAAATCAAAAACATTGTTCCGAAATGCAGTGTCAGGTCCATCACAAAACCCAAATCTAGATCCAGGCAAGTCAACGCAAAAATCGACAGCACACACAAACTGCACCACACTTCGCGAATGTACCAACGCGGATGGTCGAAACAGATGATGAAAGTCAAAAGGTAAAGCGCCAATGGAATAATCCATAGAAACGGGACCGTTGCGATGTCATGGCAAACATGGTTTGTCGTTGCGATAAACATCAACGAAGAAAGTCCCGAGACCGCGATCCAGGCAAAGCGTTGCCACGGCGATGGAGCCTTGGTATCGTTCGACTCCTTCGTCGACTCCGCTGCTTTGGATTCGCTTTGCGGCACTCGCAGCATGCAAAGTCCACATGCAGCGCACAGGCCAGCGAATACCCAAAAGCCGATCATCCAAAAGCGTCCCATCGATTTCAATTCCATGAAGGGCTCGAATAGGAACGGGAAGGAGCCCAGCGCGAGCAACGATCCCATGTTCGACAAAGAAAACAGCCGATACGGGGACAACCCCGGGTAGGCCCTCGAAAACCAAGCTTGAATTAGCGGACCGGTGGTGGACAGGACCGCATACGGCAATCCAACACAAAGTGTCAGCAAGAGCAGGATTCGAATCGTCGGATCTTCGGTTCCGTTGGGCTTCAATGCATCCAATGGGATGACAAAAATGGCCATGATGGACGCGAGCCCAAGCAAAGCCAGGTGGACCCGCACCTGCACCGCCAATCTCAGCTTAGAAAAAAGCAGGTGGGAATAAACATAACCCAAAAAAAGGGTGCATTGAAAGAACAGCATTGCTGTCGTCCAAACCGCTGGACTGCCTCCAAACCACGGCAAAATAAACTTGCTGATGAGCGGCTGGACTTGAAACAATAAGAAAGCACTTATGAAAATCGTCAGGGCCAACAAATAGCCCAATAGAAATCGATCAGCAGACGGTCGTTGAGCAGGCTGTGACATAGGAACCGAACGGGGATAAACAGGGTGCGTGATGAAGATGAGCCTGCAATTTAGCTCCCTTGGTCATGCAATACAATCTTGAAATGAAGACGAAATGAAGCCGAAACGGTCGAGAAACCTCGGAACACGCCGAGGGAAGTCATTCTTGCGTCTCAAGCACTCCCGTTTTGATTTGTTTTTGAGCATAGTCGGCCAGTTTTTGAAGCTCCCCCTTTTCCGCTTCGCTGAGAAACGCGGGGTTGAGCCCACGCATGTAACGCAGCGCGTGGCGGGGACGCTGATGGTGCAACCAAACCTTGAGCAACTTTGTTTGCAGTGGGAATCGATGCTCTTCGAAACGCTCAATATGCAATACCAGAAGGGGTTCGGCTTTGGCCAACTGCTGTGCCTTGAGGTAGTGTTGAATCACAGCGATTAGCTGCTTTTGATTCCATCCGGATCCGGGATTATTGGCAGCTATTTTGCCCTGCAGCGCGACGGCCAGATCGTAGTTTCCTTCTTCGATGGCCAAGTCGACTTGGCTGGCCATCTGCGCCCGAACAGCATGTTGGTCGATTTTGGGAAGCATCGCGTTCTCTTTCGATTTGCGCTTGGCTTCGCGCGCCTTGAGCTCCTTTTTTCCAACCTGCGATTCGGAACCTTCTTTGTTGGTGTAATGCGAGATAATGTCATACCCCTCGCAGTCCACGTATCCTCGCGTCAACATAAACAGGCCGACAGGCAAGCCGATCATAAAGCCCATCAAATGCAGCGCCTCCGAGCCAAAGTTGGCTCCTCCTAAACAAAAAAAGAAAACGTTCATCGCGATATAAAGCGCACCGAAGGCCAAATTGGGCACTTCGAAAAAGAAAACCCGAAAGCCGATAAACAGCAAGGTCTCGAATGTATTGAGCGGAGCAAAAACGACGACCAAGGCCAAGAGAGAAAAAATGGCGGACGACGCGCCCAACGATCCGCCACTGGCAAAAAGCATCAGGGTCTGTTCCAACGACGACTCCAAGACCCCCATCCCAAGGTACACCAAACCAAAAAGCCACCACCCTAACTTGCCTTCCAGCAACAAACCAAACGACCACAGAAAGATCATATTGCCGATCAGATGCCCCAAGTCCGAATGCATGAACAGACTTGTCAGCCATTGCCACGGCCGAAGCCCATTTCCATACTCGAGCATCAACTCGCCTCGCCAATCCGATCTCTTCGAGACAACAGGAGTCCATTGGCCCGCGACTTCGTCGACGTCTTGCCCGTCTGCCTGCAAGGCTTTCAGTTTTTGTATCAGCTCAAAAGCATCGATACGATTGCCATCCGCATCTTCAAATTGATCGATCCCACCCGGGATGCTGTTGGATAAGCCAATGCCAAAGGCAAAGAAACAAATGACATTCACTACGATCAAGGAGACCGTAGCGATCGGATAGTGATATATGGGCGCATCGGTCGAATAGGGAATGAGCATATTGGCTGAGTCCGATGGAAAAGAAGCACGACTAGCTTACTTCCCTCGCGTTCCCATGTCCAATCGCCCATAAAATCGCGCCCGAACGCAGCGAAAAGGCTACCTTCTGGCGGATGTCTGGTTTCGGTCCACAAACTGCCCGTTCATTCCAGGCACCTGTTCGGCGGAGGAAAACTCCGCCCAGATGGGCAAGTGATCGGAGATCAGCAGCGCTTGATCGGTTTTGATCTTAAACATATCGCACAGATCCAGTACGCCGCTCCTGCCGGTAAACTCGTTGGTTAAACCGCGATCGAAAATGATGTTGTCCCACGTACTCTTGCGAATCGTATTGGTAGGTTCGCCATCCACTGTCCAGTAAATCCCAGGGATTTGCCCCAGAGTTCCAAACTGGTGCGGTGCCGCATTCAAATCGCCCAACAGGATCACGTCGTCCTCGCGGGCGGACACGTACTCGAATTCTCGAATCCCTTTGAGCACGGTATGCATCACCGGCAGTTCCAGTTTCACTTCGTCGGGATCGGTATGAATATTCACGATCGAGAACGTAAATGGACGAACGTTGGGTGGGACCCGCGTTACGAATCTCGCGACAAGCGGTTCGCGATGCAACAAGTCCGCGTTGTCTTCGATCGTATACATCGCATCCGTGCTGGAAACAACCGTCGACGTATCGTAGATGTAGGCGTACTGCTCCTTCGAAACGCTTCGACCTAAACGGGGGCCAATCAAATAGTCATATCGGGCACCTTGCGAATTGATGAACTGAACCAGCCGAGGGATCGTGGTCTGGTCTTCGGCTCTGACTTCTTGAATGGCGACCACATCAAATTGCCGGATCACCGCCACAATCCGTTCGAGGACCCAAGCGTCCTCCATTTTCTTTTTGCCAAACGTTTGGATATTGAAGCTGGCGATGAGGATCGTTTGTGGCGTTCGGGCGGGCAGCCCCTGCATACGCGACGCGGGCGCACGAGAGGATACGAATTGCCCCTGCGAGTTGGATCCCGAGGAATGGTTATCGCTCGCTTGACGGTTGATTTCGTAGCCAACGTCCGGTTCACAACCCGTGAACAAAACGAAACCAACTAGCGTCGATAATAGGGACAATACAGTAGGTACCTGACGATTCATTCCCCTCGCCTCCTTGCTCGGGTTTGTGTCTTTTCAATTGCTGGTATCTGTGTCGCTGCGATCCTCGCAGCGCAATGGAATCTATCCTTGGATCACGTCGCCAAAGCGGCTGCCAAGAGCCTCTTTAATCGAGCCGGCGCTGCATCGAGTTGCTTTTCCAATACAGATCGATTCTCGCCATCGACCCCTCCCAACTCGCCCATCGCCCAGGCCGCACGCTCACGCGCCGTCAACTCGAGCTTGGAATCGCTAATGGTGTTGCAAAGCTCTGTTTGAATGCGACTGCGTTCGGCAGGTGGCTCCACGGTAGGCCCCAGCCTGCCCAGCAAGGTGCTGCACCAGTAAACACGGCAAAAAACTCCCGACCGCAATTGCTCGCACAAAAACGAAACATCCGAAGGCTGGGGGGCACCACAGTTTTCCAAAAGCTCCGAAGCGCAGTTTTGCTCCGTTTCCTCTTCGCCCTCCAGCATCGCAAGCAATTCTTTTAAGCTGTGAAGCGCTAGTTGCGGCTGCTTGGCAAATTCCACCAGTTGTTTGCTATCGATCATCCGTGACCTCTTCCAAGTTTTTGATGGCGCACTCTCAGAATCGTTAACTACACTTTTTCCGATTGTGGCACAACCTGATTTTGATCCTCCTGTTCCGCGCAGGGGTCGCATTGCTTCGCCTACAATGTTCCGACCATTCCAACCTTTTTCACACACGATTTTGCCCCAGCCTCAATCCATGCGCATCGATTTAGTGATTACCGAGCTCGATACCGGAGGCGCTGAAAAATGCTGCGCACAGTTAGCGCAGTTTTTAAAAAATCGCGGCCATCGAGTGCGCATCATCGCGTTGGGGCCCCGCCCGACCCGTCCCCACGATGCACTCATCCTCTGGTTAGAAAAGGAGCAGATCGAAACCCATTTCCTAGGTGGCAAACGCTGGTGGATGCTGCCAAGCATCGTGTCTAAATTGAAAGGCTTGCTAAAACGCGATAAGCCGGACGTGCTCCAGTCCTTCCTTTGGCATGCGAATGCCGTTTCCGCTTGGGTCGCACCCTCGCTCGGTATCCCCTTTTTCTGCGGAGTTCGCGTTGCCGAACCCCGAACGCTTCGCCACCCGGTCGACCGCTGGATTGCCAAGCGTTCGACCAAGACCGTTTGCGTTAGCCAAGGGGTCGCCGATTGGTGTACCGCCGTTGAGAAAGTGGACGCCAATAAACTGGTAGTGATCCCTAATGGCATCGCGATCCCCGATGGCGCTGCGATCCCAAATGGCGCTGCGATCCCAAATGGCGCTGCGATCCCCGATGGCGCTGCCAATCGAACCGGTGGGGATGTTCCTAGTCCCGCCCAGGGCATCGATCCGGATTCCCATCGAGTGCCCTTGGGCGCTCGTGTGCTGCTGTTTGTCGGAAGGTTAGAACACCAAAAGGGAATCGACGTGTTGGTCCTTCACGGCAAATCGCTTCTTGACCAGTTGCCAGAACATCATCTGGTTCTGATCGGAAATGGGTCGATGCGTCCGATTGTGGATGCGTTTGCAATGCAACCTGAGTTGCAAGGTCGCGTGCATTGTTTGGGCCATCGCAACGATGTTCGAGCTTGGATGGCTAGATCGGAATTGTTGTTGTTGCCAACCCGGTACGAGGGGATGCCCAACGTGTTGCTCGAGGCGATGGCAGAGGGGTTGCCTATTGTTTCCAACCGAGTTGAGGGAGTGGCTGAATTGCTCGGGGAGCAATTGCAAAGCCAATCCTCGGCGAAAGGCAATTGGCAAGAGTTCTTTGAGAAAGTGAAGACGCTGGCGCAAACACCCGAGACGCGAGCGATGGTGGGTCAAGCAAATCGAGAGCGAGTGGAGCGAGAATTCGATTTGGAAAAGCAATTGATGCGATATGAATCGCTATGGCTTTCCGGTTCCACCACTCAAGGCTAAATGGCCTGGAGTGGTGGACGTCGGAGTAGGTTAGCCAGATCGTTACGCTCGTGCAGCGAGCTGTTTCTTGCGTTCGGAAATGATATCGTCCTGCAAGCTTCGTGGAACCGGAGAATACTTGGCCAATTCCATGGAAAAGGTTCCTTGGCCTTTGGTCATACTGCGTAGGTCCGTGGCGTAACCGAAGGTGTTTGCCAATGGGACTTCGGCGCTAATGTAGGAAACACGGTCGCGAGCATCTGTTTGAGTTACCAAACCGCGTCGGGAAATAATGTCGCCTACTACAGGACCTTGGTCGTTCTCTGGGCACTCGATATCGCACTTCATGATCGGTTCCAGGAGCAATGGGTTTGCTTCGCGCAATGTTTCGCGGAAGCAATCGCAGGCTGCGATATAGAACGAGCGTTCGCTCGAGTCCACATCGTGGTAGCTGCCGTCGATGAGTTCCATCTTGACGCCAACGACAGGAAACTCAGCCAATGGCCCTTTGAGCATCGAATCTCGGAAGCCTTTTTCCACAGGGGGAATGAACTGCTTGGGGATACGACCGCCGGTAACGCTATCTTCGAATTCGAATGTGACTTCGCCTTCGGGATTGATAGGTGTGAGCTTGCCCACGATGTGAGCGTATTGGCCGGATCCACCGGTCTGCTTTCGGTGTTTGTAGTTGAAGTCCTTGGCTGCGCCGGGGGTTTCGCGGTAGCTAACCTTAGGAGCGCCCACGGTGACTTCGACTTTATACTCCCGTCGCATGCGTTCGACGTAGATTTCCAAGTGCAATTCACCCATCCCGCAGATGATCGTCTCGCTTGTTTCTTCGTCGTTGTAGACTTGGAACGTTGGATCTTCTTTGCGGAAGCGATTGAGTGCCTTGCTCATCTTGTCTGCGTCGGCGCGACTGGCGGGAGTCACAGCGACCTTGATCACGGTTTGCGGGATGAACATGCTTTCCAGCGTGCAATAGTCACGGGTATTGCTATACGATTCCCCGCTGGCGCAATCGATGCCCATGATCGCGACGATGTCGCCCGCTTCGGCCGTATCGACTTCTTCTCGTTTATCAGCGTGCATGCGAACGATTCGGCTGAATCGCTCCTTTTTGCTGGTTCGCTGGTTGATATACATTTCCCCTTTGGAGATCGAACCTTGGTAGATTCGCATGAACGTGAGTTGTCCGAATGGATCTTCCACGATCTTGAATGCCATCCCAACGAACGGCAGATTCTTGTCTGGTTTGAGGTCCAGTTTGATCGATTCGTCGCCGACCTTACGGGCTTTGATTTCTCGTTCGAGCGGGCTGGGCAGGTAGCGAATAACGGCATCCAAAAGCAACTGAACGCCTTTGTTTTTGTAAGCGCTTCCGCAGAAGACGGGAGTCATGCGCAATTGCTGCGTCGCTTCTTTGCAGACACGGTAGACCAATTCGGACGGAACTTCTTCTTCGCTCAAGAGCAATTCCATCATCTCGTCGCTATACATAGCAAGAGACTCGAGCATTTTCTGCCGCATCTCTTTTGCTTTGTCTAGCAAGGCTTCTGGAATCGCTTCTTCGCGAACGATTTCGCCGTCTTTTCCATCGAAGAAGGAGGCTCGCATGGCGACCAAGTCGATGACACCCTCGAACGTTTCACCGGCCCCGATGGGGATCTGCATCATGATCGCGTCGGCGTTGAGTTTGTCTCGCACTTGTTGAGCGACTCGGTACGCGTCGGCCCCGGTTCGGTCCATTTTGTTGATGAATGCGAGTCGGGGTACGCCGTATCGGCGCATTTGACGATCGACGGTCAGCGACTGGCTTTGCACGCCACCGACGGAGCAAAGCACGAGAACCGCGCCGTCCAACACACGCAAGGATCGTTCGACTTCGATTGTGAAGTCCACGTGGCCTGGAGTGTCGATCAAATTGATGACGTGGTCTTTCCACTGAAGTTGGGTCGCGGCGCTGGTGATCGTGATGCCACGCTCCTTTTCCAGCTCCATATAGTCCATGGTGGCTCCGTCGCCGTCGCCTTTGACTTCTTCGATTTTATAGATTCGGCCTGCGTAAAACAGAACTCGCTCGCTGAGGGTTGTCTTGCCCGAGTCAATGTGAGCACTGATGCCAATATTGCGTAGTTTGGTTAGTTCCATACTCCACCCAGCGTTGTGCGTTCTAGTTTTCCCAAAACGCAACCAAAAAGGAAACAAAAATCGCCCAGCGGGTGTCGGCACCCACGTTGGTGCCTGACGGCTGAGCGTCAAAATCAATCGGATTCAAGTAAAAGTGTACAATTCCCACGCTTTTACGAAAGGGCAAAAGCTGGTTTTAGGCGATCTGCCAAGGGGCGAGCAGGCTCAAAAGCCCAAGCCCATAGAACGTGTATTCAACATCCTCGGCCGGGTCGAGCTCAAAGCCAGCAAATCCGCCTTCCGCTCTGGCCATCGTTTGCCCGTAACGCCAAGCCCTAGCCGTGTCGACTTTATCCAGCGAATCGGTGTCCCAGAGGGTCACGCAGCTCGTAAACGTGCTCAACAAATCCGGCAGCGGCATTCGCGTGTTTGCCTGAAAACCACCTTCATCGCTTTGGAGCTCGGAAAGGAATTCGGCCGCATCGCGAGCAATTTCGTCCGGCAAAGCGTTGAGGGTCCGCAAGGCGCCGATGGCTGCGGCGGTCGGATTGGTTCCCGAACGTTTGGCCACGCGGACCTCCAAAAAACCGCCGTCGTCTCGCCGTTGGGACATCAGAAACCCAACACTGGGATCTTCTTGCGGCAACGGATGGCCCATCAACTCCAAACAAATGGCAACCAAAAATGTCTGGTACGTGCTCCCCAGAGATGCTTGCGCTGTCCGGGCGAAACCGCCATCCGGCTGCCGCAACGAATTCAAAAGCTCGGTCACGCGGCTCTGCCAATCCACGCTCAGACCCTCCAACGGATTCTTTTCCGTCGACGCCTCGATCAAGGCCGCACCATAAACCAACGAGAGCAAATCGATCACCGACTCGTGCTGTTCGGTCCGCGACAAAAGAAACCGACTCGCTCGGTCCGCGACTTCACCGGTCAAAAGTCCTAAAATCGCCAACGACCTCAGAGCAAAACCAGAGTAGTAAAGGTCGCTCTCTCCCTCGCGGCCCGCCCAGCCTCCGTCCGCTCGTTGCCCAGACAACACAAACCGCGCATGCGGCTCCCGAACCGCGTCTGGCAGCATGGCGGCACCGGCCGTCAACTGCAGCGTCAATCGCTCGAGATAACCCAATTCCATCATAGGTGAGTAAAACCCGCGTGTTCCAATGCTTACCGTGTCTCGACGGAGTATACACGGAACCTCCCTCTCAAAAAGACTTCCCGTGCAAAATGACCAACAACGCAAATCCGACGTCAAGGCTATAATGGACCCTTTGGCTTCCAGTCACCCAGGCCCCGATTGTTTGGGCGCCCGTCGAACCCAGCGGCCAATCCCGTGCGACAAATGGTTGCTTCCACACAAAGGTTTCAAAATGGATCGTCGTGATTTCCTCTCCACGTCCCTCGCCGCAACTAGCTTTGCAATGGCCAATTACCAGCCAACACTCGCCGCCCTGGCCGATGGGCCAGCCAAACGTGTAGGACTCATCGGTACCGGCTGGTATGGCAAAAGCGATCTGTTTCGGTTGCTGCAGGTGGCTCCCGTGGAGGTCGTGTCGCTTTGCGATGTCGATAGCAAAATGGTCTCCGATGCGGCCGACATGGTTCAAACGCGACAGACGTCTACGAAACGCCCCAGGGTCTACAGCGATTATCGAAAAATGCTCGCTGAAAAAGATCTCGATATCGTATTGATTGCGACTCCCGACCATTGGCACGCACTGCCCATGATCGAAGCGGTCAAAAATGGTGCCGATGTCTATGTCCAAAAGCCCATCAGCGTGGACGTCGTAGAGGGGCAAGCGATGTTGGCTGCCGCTCGCAAATACAATCGTGTTGTGCAAGTGGGAACGCAGCGCCGAAGCACTCCTCACCTGATGGATGCAAAAAAACAAGTTGTGGATGCAGGCTTGCTCGGCAAAATATCGCACGCGGAAATCTACTGTTACTACCACATGCGCGCCAAAGACAATCCCGCCGACGAGGCACCTCCAGCGAACTTGGACTACGAAATGTGGACCGGGCCCGCACCCATGCGCCCTTACAACCGACTTTGCCACCCCCGTTCTTGGCGCGCCTTCAAAGAGTATGGCAACGGCATTGTTGGCGATATGTGCATCCATATGCTCGACTTGGTGCGATGGATCATGAACCTCGGATGGCCGACCAAAGTGTCCTCGCATGGTGGCATCTTTATGGACAAAAAATCGAAAGCCAATATTCCGGATACGCAAACGGCAACCTTTGAGTTCCCCGAACTCAATGTCGTCTGGACCCATCGCACCTGGGGAGAAGCTCCGGACAAAGAATACCCGTGGGGCGCTACTCTCTACGGCGAAAATGGAACGCTGCGAATGAGCGTCAATAAATACGATTTTACCCCTCGCGGAGGCAACGCAAAACCGATCCATCGCGATGTCGTCATGGAGCTCGAACAGTACCCCGTGGATAAAACCGAGAAGGATCTTGAACAACATGTTGCACCGGCGATTCGCGTTCACATGCTCGATTTTTTAAAGTCGATCGGGGATCGCTCCAAGCCGGTCGCCGATATCGAACAGGGACACATTTCCACCGCCGCTTGCATCCTTGCAAACATGTCGATGGAATTGGGACGGTCTCTCGCTTGGAACCCGGAAAAACATATTGTCATCGCAGACGAACAGGCGACCGCCATGCTGCGACGCCCCTATCGCGCTCCCTGGATCCATCCCGAGAAAGAGTCGGTCTGAACCCTCCAACGCAAAACGGGCGCAAACTCTAGCCGCTCTAGGCGCTCCCATCCACGAAAGCCAGCCACTCGTGCTGGCTCGTGGCGTCGGTGCCCATGCGAGGTATCCGGAAAGCATCCATGTGATGCATGCATCGCGAGTTCCACCCCTGCCCAGAACCCACAAGCAACGGTTCCTCAAACATGGGCACTTCGGAATACCAAAGGCGATTCATGCAAGTTACCTGCCAAGCTCGCAACTGCTGCCCATAGTAGTCCGTGCTGTCCTGAGAAAAACGAATGAGCTGGCCATCGTGATGGATCGGACGTCCGCCCGGTCGCGATGCCGATCGGGAATAGAGCCTCAGAAACGGCATCCAGTGATGTCGCCATGGTCCCAGCGGATGCAATGCATGAAATAACTTCAGTCCATGCGATCGCCAACCCGCAAAAATCCAGTACCTCCCTCGATGCTTCACCATCGAACAATCCATCAGCCTGCCACGCAGAATCGTCCGCTCAAATTCCCACCGATGAGGGAACTCCACCGCCCGGAACAAATCCACTCGGCGCACCGACCGCGACTCCGGCATCATGTACACCTGCCCGTCGTGCTCAAACACAAAGGGATACGACAAATGATGCGGTTGCCGCAACACGATTCCCAGCGGCTCCCAGTCCCTCAGATTCAAACTCCGCGAAGCACCTATGACTGCCCGGTCCGAGCCGCTTTGGAACAGCTCAAAAAACAAATACCAAACACCCTCTCGAAAAATAGCAAAGGGGTCCGCCACCGCTTTCCCGTCCCACTCTTTGAAATCGCTTGCCTGGACAATCGGGTTGGGGACTTCGGTCGGCTTCATGCCGTTTAAACGCGAACCTCTTAACAACCCGATCGACCAGATCCCGCGCTCGTACTCAACACCATTCTCCATCAATGATTCTCTACGAATTGGTCTGGGCGACTTAGTCGCGCCGGCTTTGGTTCTGAAGGACAAATTGCAAAACGTAATATGCTAACGTCGCTACCGCTTGGAGGGTAGCAGCCACATACGTCATCGCGGCGGCCGTCAGCACGCTGCTCACCTCTCGCAGCTCCTGGCTATTGATGATTCCCAGGGATACCAATTCCGTCTTGGCTCGCGAACTCGCATTGAACTCGACCGGCAGATTGACCAACTGGAAAACAACCGTGGCGGAAAACCCGAGGACGAACAAGATCATGGCGCCATTGGCCCAGCTATACTGGCCCATTGCCCCCAAGCCCAAAGCAGCCATCAGAAAAATCTGGCTGATGCTGCTCCCAAAACCGGCTACTGGTACCGCCAAGTTCCGTACCACCAATGGGGCGTAATGCTTTGCGTCTTGAATGGCATGTCCCACTTCATGCGCAGCGATCCCCACCGCTGCTAACGAATACCCTTGATACACATCCGGACTCAACCGCACGACCTTTCCCGACGGATCGTAATGGTCGGAAAGATGTCCGCTAGCCTGTTCGATTGGGATATTCTGAAGTCCATTGGCGTCCAATATGCGCCGCGCCGCCATGGACCCATTCATTCGAGCAGGGATTTGACTGGTTCTTTGATAAGCCGAACGAATCATCCACTGCGCCCCAAGGGCGAGCAACATGGTCGGCGCGACAAACAACAAATAAAGCAACATGGAAACGTCCTTAACCAAATGCGGATGGCAGCCAAAGAAACGAGATGCATCCACCGAAGCAATTTGCGTGCCGAACGGAAAAAAGCGGTTTAGGCCGCCAGTTCGGGGTGTTTACAATTTTGACGATGTTCGTTCTGTTGATGAACCTACCCATTTTCCACCCTAACTCTCGTTTTCCAAATAGGAGCATTCTATGTTTCGATCCACGGCGTGGTTCTCAAGTTTTGTCGTTGCGCTTTCGTGTTTTGCAGCCACTCTCCACGGTGCAGATCCCGTCATTGACGGTGCAGATCCCGTCATTGTCCTTCTGAAAACGAGCAAAGGGGACATCAAATTGGAACTGGACAAGGAACTCGCACCGATCACGGTCGAGAATTTTGTGAAGTATGTCAATGACGGATACTACGAAGGGGTCATCTTCCATCGCATCATGGCGAACTTCATGATCCAAACCGGTGGTTTTGTCGATAAGGCTGCGGCGGAAGAAAACAAAGCCAAAAAGGGACTTCGCGAGCCGATCAAAAATGAATCCAGCAATGGCCTGACGAACGCCCCCTACACGATTGCCATGGCCCGAACCTCCGCACCCAACAGTGCGACCAGCCAGTTCTTTATCAACACCAAAAACAATGCTCAGACGCTCGATAAAAAATTCTGCTTAGATGGAGTGGGCTATTGCGTGTTCGGCAAAGTCATCGAGGGCAAAGATGTTGTCGACACTATCAAATCCGTCGCCGTATCCGCGAACGCACGCGGCGAACGAAGTGTTCCCAAGGAGCACATCACCATAGAAAAAGCCATGGTGGTGGAAAGCAAAAAGACCGAAAGCAAAACCGAAAGCAAACCGTAATTCGGAACTGGTCTGGGACTAAACCTTGGGACGGTCTCGGATGCGAAACATTTCTTGATAGGGCAACACAATTCCACCGTCAATGGAAAGCGTCGCACCGGTGATGTAATCGCTCCTGGGGTGCAATAGAAAAACAACCCCATGAGCGATATCGTCCGGCGAAGCCAACCTGCCCCAGGGCAAGTTCGAGCCATGCTCCATCAGTTCGTTCTCAAAGAAGAATTTTCGTTCGCCTGGCGTATCGGTCCATCCCGGGTGGATCAAATTAACGCGAATTCGATATTCGGCCAGTTCTACCGCCGCCGTCTTTGCCATTTGATCGACGGCTGCTTTGGCCATGTTGTATGCCATCGCACCCGGGATCGGCTTGTAAGCGTGTGGGGAGCTGATAAAAATCAAATTCCCTTGGGTCGTTTGCGGGCCTGGAACGACTGGCTCGGACCGGTCGATCATGCGTTTGGCGATGGCTCGGGCCAAATAGTACGGACCCCACATGCTGACCGCGATCGTCTTCTCGAATCCATCCATTTTGGCCAAATGGAACAGCTCTCGATCGCTGTAGGCGGCGTTGGAAACGAGAATATCGATCGGTCCCAATTCTGATTCGACGCTATCGACCATCCGTTCTACCGCCGCTTGGTCGGAGACATCGGCGACGGCTGCCATGGCTTTCCTGCCTGAGAGCAAGCATGCGGACAAGGTTTCTGCGGGTTGGCGAATGTCGTTGATGGCGACGTTGGCCCCTGCGTCAGCCAACGCTTTCGCGATCCCGGCCCCGATCCCGCGGGCGGCTCCTGTTACGAGTGCGTTTTGACCTAGCAAAGGCAACAAGGGGTCGGGGACCGTGGACTGGATACTCATTATCTCTTTTTGCTTCCTCGTGAAGAACTGTTGGATTGTCCGTTTGGATTTTGCGGGGGCTGGTTTTGGGCCTGCTGCTGCTGTTGGTTTTGCTGCTGATTCGGATCGACGTTCTGAGGGTCTTTGCTATTGGCTTTTGCGAGAGCCATCAAAGCCTTTTCCATGGCCGCTCCGTTTGCTCCGTCCAACTTAACGACCTCGATCGAACCGGTAGGTTGCGCCGCGACGTCCAACTGAGTGATCAGTTCGCACACGAGCTTGAGCAAATCCTCACCCTCCGCGGTAACGATAATGGTTTTGGTGATCTTGTCGACACCCATCGACAGACGGCCGGAAAAACTGTAGTTCATCGCTCCGTCCGAAATCGCCTCGGTGCTTGCCCCTCGCTTTAACTCGGATGCACCGCCGCTGCTTCCTGCCTTCTCTTTTTCAAAGGCTTTGTCGTTGGTGCTCAATAAATCTCGATACGCCTCCTTGATGGCCTCGACAATGGCTTCGGGACTCGAATATTCGATTCGCATCATCTTGGTGTAGCGAAGCTTTTGTTTGTTTGTCTTTTCAGGGACGTCCCACAGTCGAATCAATTCTTCGATCGTCTTGAGCTGAACATCGTCTGCTCCGATCACAATGAGCGAGTTGGTGTCATTGTCTGAAAGGAACTTGAGCTGGCGTTTCTTTCCAAGCTGGGCTTCTTCCTTTTTCTTGTCTTGGAAGGGATCAAAGAATATCCAGCCAAACGAATCGTTCGAATCTTTTTTGTCTTCCTTGTAGTAATCTTTTAGATTCAACTCGATCCAACTCGGCCGAGAATTCTTGATGTAAAAAACTTCGTAGTTGCGCTGCGGGGGCGCATTGGACATCATCATCTGCTCCAGCCGATTGAGCGCTTCGGTGTCTTCGCTGCTCAGCACCAGATTCCCGCGTTCGTCAAACTCGATCTGAATGGCGCCCTTGGGACGCGATTGATTCGCATTGGCACTGCTGTTCGCATTGGCACCGCTGTTCGCATTGGCACCGCTGTTTTTTACGTTGGGTACCTCGTCTGCATCCGACTTGCGAACAGGTTGATCGTCGCCCTCGTCCGACGCCTTGCGAGGCGGTTGTTGGGTGGAGGACAGGTACCCTTCGGGAACACCTAAGGTTAGCAATGCTTCGTCAGACGGTTGGCTTTTGCTTTCCGTGACGTCCTGCGCTTTTCGTTTGGGTTCCGCGGGGGGACTAGGTTTTTGGGTTCCCTTGGGGACGGCATCTGCGGCGGGTGCTTTCTTGGCGTCGGCCGGTTCGAACTGATCGTCGCTCGGTATTACCAACGGGTTCGGTGAAACTTTCCCCCAAGCCTGTTGGAGCCGCTTTAGATATTCCTTGGTGTCGCTGGAGCGATTTGCATCGATCACGCGTGTTCGGGAAACGTTCCCGCCCGCAGGCGGCAACTCACCGAGCTTGACCAATAATTTATTGACCTCCGACCGTTCTAGGTCGTTGGCCCAAATGAGGACCTGATTGTCTTGCGAGTTTGCGGCGACGCGGAAAGCATCGGTACTGGTCTCTTTCTTGGTGTTGTTGTTAAAGCTCCAAGGGTCGTAGTAGTTTCTTCGCGAGTTGTCTTCCTTTTTCTCTTCATTGCCCATCAGGAACTTGATTGTCCCTACGACATCCTCTGCCCGCAGTCGTCGCAGTTGAATAACGTCGACATCGCGAGCGGACCCATCGAGTTTTTTAATGGTTTGCTGGATAGCATATTGGTCCGCAATAGAAGCATGCGCTATCAATGCCTTGTTCTTTTCATCCACTTCGAGTCGAGTGGTGGGTTCCAGGACGTCCATCGCCAGTAGCGAGGCGACGAGTTGTTTGGGATCCAGGGAACTGAGTCGGTAGACCTTCATTCTGGATTCGAGCATGTTCATCGATTCCGCATTTTCATTGGGCACGTCGATTCGTCGGATAAAGGCAGCGATGATCGCCATTTTGTCGGGCGGGGCAGAAGCGATGACACTGTTGCGCCTGGCGTTGGCGACCAAATAGATATCCCCTTTGTCCTTGGGTTTTTGGGGAGGTGCAGCACCCCCTTGTTGCCTCTGCTGTTGCTGTTGTTGGGCTAACATCATCTGCTGCTGTTGAGCCGCCATCTGCTCCTCGGGGGTCATCGGTCCAACCCTTTTTGGCGTTTCCAACCCCAAGAATTGCCTCAGTTGATCGCGGGCGTCACTGGACCGTACGTATTGCAATACGAATTCCCTCGCCAGTCCTTCCATCGCAGCTTGGGATTGTTCCTCGTTCAATATCCGATTCAGCTCCAACAAATTGGCAGCCGTATCCATCGCTTCCAAACGATTCGTGGATGCGAGCGCATTGAGCTCGCCATTGCTACTGATCAACGGCTTTAATTCGTTGATCACTTCGGATGCGAGGAGCGTGTTGAGCGAAAAAGAAACTCGCACAAAGCGGTGAGCTGGCAACTTGGCTAAATTTGAAGCATCCACTTTGGGGACCTGGGCGGTGTTGATTCCCTTTGTCTTGACGATCTGAATGATGCCATCGAATTCGAGCATCGTGAACCCGCGCGCCAAGAGATGGCGATTAAAAAGATCTCGGGTCTCTTCTAAAGTATGTTTTTTTTGTGTCGCAATGTTTAAGTAATCGCCAGGCAGTTCTTGCCAATCCAGGGACATGCTCGACACCTCGGACAACCAGCGCATCAGATCGGGCCAACTCTGATTGCGAAACTGGAACTGCAACATGCCTTGCTCGTCCGGCTTGATATCAAATTCGCGTTTATTGGGCGGCTCGGGAGGCTCGCTTTTGCGTTTAACCGATTCAGTCGACGCGGGATCTGCAGGTTTATCACCCGGAGGTTTCTGCTCGCCGGCCCCTGGACTGCCTGGGGGTGACGGCGGAACGGCTGGATTGGCCCCCGGTCCACTTTTTCCCTTGGGACCTCCGGGTTCCCCTGGCACTGGTGGCACAACTTGCATTGCTTTCCCACCTCGTTGCACAACGATTTCGGCAGCGTCCTGGCCCATCGCCACAAATTGGAACGCACCGCTCCAAACAGTTGCTGATAGCAACGTCGCGACGAAAAGTGAAAAGGGCGTTCTCATCTTGTACTTCCGATTATTAGGTTTGGATTTATACGATTGGGTGTACTGGTTTTTTGTTTAGGCGAGCGGCGGGATCATTGCTACAGTAGGTTAAGACCTTTGTCTCGTCCGTTGGTTCGTTCGGGACAATGGTCCCAAACTACGGCTTGTTGGGTGCGTATCGAATTTCATTTTTGCTAAGTAGCTTACGCCATTGAGCTATCGCTTCCAACTGAGATTTGTCCGGTTGGTAGCCCAAGCTTTTTCCCGTAATGAAGTTTAGTTGATTGTAAGATATCACGCGCTCATCCAGGTGAGGACTTGAGAGACCTTCTACAAGAATCTTATCTGCGCCGGATTGCAATTGGTCTACAGAGGGGGGGACCAGCGCAGAGACGATCGTCAAGAATCGTGTGGGGACAGCCCGTTGAAGGTCCCTTGCCCACGCCTCTCGGTGCTCGCTGCGGGCCAACGACTGCGGAATCTGAGTCAAAATCGATTGCCAATGGCTATGCAAACCTTTGCGGTTGAGAATTCCGTCGGATTCAAAGAGGCGATCGTAATGTCCTAGCATCAAGCGGGTCCTGGTCGCCAGGGCCGCGGTTTCGCCTCGCCGATGATTGGTGAGATCGGCAAGTTCTACCTCGATTTGGCCGGCCGTACCCCCCACGAGAGCCCGTTGGAGATCGATCGCGGCAGGCTGGTCAATCGCTCGGCTAATGCTCGTTCGAAACCACCAAGGAGCTTCGGCGAGCTCTTGCATCGGCGATGGGACCCCTTCGTGCCAATCGAGGAACTGACCCACCCCGAGCGCCCCTTTCTCAATCGCCCCGCTCTGGTGCTTCGAGGAAAATTTAAGTTCTCCCTCCACTCCAATACATCGCACATGGCTACGGGTAATCACGGTGCCTTTCTTTGCCATCTCGTCCGTCAAAGGAGACCACACGTTTTGAACTTCCACGGCGCAGCTACCATCGGTGCTGGCGAAGCTGACCGACAATTCCAATCCATTGCAATCGATCGCAAGCTCGCGCGCATCGGGCGTTGCGAAGATCAATATGCGTCCCGAATACAAAGCGATCTTCGGTGCATCGATTTGTTTAACTACCTCGATGTCATTGTCCCCTGCGCACAAAAGACGAATCCCGGGATCCACTCGCATTTCGGTTCGCTGCGTAGGCGGGACCACCATCCGATCGCCCAAGTTGACGTACTCCCCCGGACTCATGCGCGTCCAGAAAACTTCCCCATCGGACGGGCTGGCCACTCGCTTCAATACGATCGACTCCGACGATACTTTGGTGTCAGGCAACCATTGCATGCGATTCTTAGCCGATGCGCTCAGAGTTGCGGCGCTCGGAGTTGCAGCGCTCGGAACAAGTGGGCTACTGTTGACGATCGGTACGGATTGGGCCACTGGCTTTTCGGGCCCGCTAGGGACGGCAGTCGAAACGGGCGGCGGAGGCGCCGAAGCGGATTCCGCAATGATAGGCTGTTCGCCATCGGGCTCCAAAATGGGCTCCGATGTGGTCTCCGATTCGGCTGTTTTCCTAGGGGGCACTGCCGGGATCGGACTCGTACTCGGACTCCTATTCGCAATTGGTTCGCTGGCATTGGCAGCCGTGTTTTTCGGTTCAGCACTCGCTATCGACGTTGCGTTGGACCTTTTCAATAAATCCCGGACGCGGTCGAAAGGACCTATGGCAATCGCTCCCACAACGACCAGTGCGGACGTGAGCAATAGCCCAAGCGATGCGTTCTTGAGCCATCCATGGTCGCGACCGATCAAGTACTCGGGAACTTGGCGACCCAAGCCATCATTGAGTTCGATCCCCGTCCCTCGGAGTTCAACGCTCGGTTTGCGTACCACTTTGGCGCCGGGCAAAGTGTCGGCCATGGACGGGGTGGCCAATCGGTCGAAACGTCTGATATTCCCATGGAGGTCGAACGATTTGGAGGGGACTTGATTGGGCAGTTCGTGAATGCGTTGGCGAAGCGAAGCGGCGACCGGCGCTGGGATCGAAAGGGCTCGTGATAAGATCTGATGGCAACTGCCGATCTCGCTCAAGAGCGTGTTGTTTTCGAGACACTTTCGCTCCATTTGCGGCAGCGTTTCCATCGGGATGGTGTCGTCAAGGAACTCGGCGACCAGGTTGGCTTCGAACCCGAACTCGCGCGCGTCGACTGGAATGGGTGCGAGGCGACGGTTCTGCATCTCGTCCGCGATCCTTTTGGAGATTCTTTGTGCGGTGGAGCTATCAAGAATTTTTGCCTCCAGCGTTGCAGCATCCTTGGGATCGAGAACGCCGTCTCGGTAGGCAAGCAGGGTTCTCAGTGTTAGTCTCATTTTTCCCCTCGTCGCGAAATATCCGCACCGGTCGCACTGCCGGGCTGCTTATAGTAGTGTCGGCCCAACGGCCACTCCGTACAAAAATCCTCCCAATTTTGCTGGAATATTCTTTCCTGCCTGCATTGCAAGAAACTCTAGACCGATTTGCTGCGCAGGTCCTTTAGCCATTTGAACAGGTCGGCAGGCCAGGGCATTCGAAACGCAAGCATCTCATCGGTAACCGGGTGTTTGAGTTCCAGAGTCGCGGAGTGGAGCGCTTGCCTGGGAGCATGGCTCGTGTCCGCGATCTCAGCCCCGTCGAGCGTTCGATTGTAAATGGTTTCTCCGCAAAGCATGTGACCCGCTTCCGACAAATGGATTCGGATTTGGTGCGTTCGACCCGTCTCCAATTCGCATTCCACCATGGTGTACGGGCCGATGGTTTCCAGGGGTCGGATGTGGGTTACGGCTCGCTGCGCCGTCGGATCCTCCTCGCGATCGGCGGGCTTGGTTCCGCGTTTGCCGTCCCCGCGGTCGCGAACCAAGACGCTATCAAAAGTGGTCGCTTGAGGATGTCCAAGCACCACCGCATGGTACTTGCGAACGACATCGTGTTTGCGAAACATAACGCCGAGCATCTGCGAAACCGACGGGGTCCTCGCGAAAATCATCAAACCGCTGGTATCGCGATCGAGCCTATGCACCGCCACAACCGCAAACTTTTTCAAACGCAGGCTGCGTTGACGCTGCTCATCTTGGGCCGATAGTCGCCGCATCTTGGCGGAACGCCCGGGCGTCCGTGCGTCTAAACCGCTTTTGTCAGGCGACGACGATGCACGCGACTGGAAATGGGCTTCCAGCGACAGCGGTAGAAGCTCTTCCAAAGTGGGCTGGAGTTGCTTTCGTTTTTCCTTGAGCAACCTCTCTTCGAAATGCCTAGTGGAAGTTACCCCTGGCGGCTTTTCGACCACCACCAAAAAATCGTCCACGTATACGATCTTGACATGCGATGGCTGGACCGGTTTGGGAAGCGACTCCCGCCATACCTTAACGACATCCTTTTCCGTAACCTTTCTCGCTTGATCGAGGCAAAGGTTTCCGTTGACTTGGACGCGCCGTTTGAGGATCGCCTCTCGGGTTTGTCCCCAGCTCCATTGATTCATTCTTTTTTTGAGAGCGGCTCCAAGCGTTTGACCATTGTCATCTTCTTGGAGATGAAAAACTTGAAAGGGAGCTGGTTTTTCTTTGGACATAAATGGGGGACTATTGCCAGATGCGTTCTGCTTGAATCCAGTTGGCACCCGATTCCAAAGCCTTGGCCACCGCATCATTAGTTTGGACGTGGCTGACGATTTCCCATGAGTCTACCATCACTCCACCGCTTGCAGTAACCACCCAGCCTTTGACTGTTTGAAGAAAGCTGCATTGCGGATCGATGGCTTTGGGCACTTCCAATTTGGCCAAAGCGACCTTGGCAGTGTCACCCATAACGCTTGAGAGATCGCAGTTCGACAGCGCTTGCAGGTCTTGGGATTGGATCAAGGCTGCGACGATGCACAGATCCATTACGTTTCGCAAATCGCCGAAGACGGTGTCCTTGGTCGCGAGTTCGTCAAGTTTCTTAGTGAACAGGTCCGCCCATCGTTTAGCAACGGGGTCGGCTTTGCCGGTTTGTTTGTAGGAGCCGTCGGCGGTGATTTGCTCGCGTTCAGTGAGGGTCTTGATCCCCGGACCTGAAATCTTCCAAGCCAATCGATCTTGGCTGTGCTCGATAGCGGAATAATCGCAGGTCATCCACCATCGGTTTTGCAATTGCGTGAGGTTGCCTTGCTGACTGACCATTTCCAAATAACTGGGCAATCCAGCCACGGGGGCTTTTGCCAAATTCATCCCATAGAGTTTCATGCGATAATCCGATGCCAGGATCACTCGGGCCATATGGCTATCCGCCGGCACTCCGTCCAACTTGATCTGCTGCGGTCCAAAGGCCGCGATCATTTGGGGTTCTAGCAGCTTGGGATTGGAATTCGCCATTTGCGAACCAAACCTTTTCAGCAGTTGCTCAAATTTGACCGAGCCCTCTTGGGTGGGTTCAATCGAGACAGAAATGCCGGTTTTGCGAGCGCTGAATACCGTTTGGAAGGCGCATAGCAAGTCGTCCAAATGGATCACTGGACGGTTGCTCTTGGCTCCGACGACCGATCCGTTTGCACCAATTTTCCAAGGTTCCGAAGGACCGGCGAGGACGATGTCCTGGCGTTCCGGGTACACCAAAACGTTTTCGATCCGAGTCAATCCACCCAAGAACAAGACTTCTTCCGGAAGCGGCTTGTTTTGTTCGATGCTCGCCAATACTGCTTTCTGAAGATTCTTGAGCGAAATCAATCGACGATTCGCTGGTTGATTGAGTTCGCCTTGTGGGCCGATCAGCCGGGCGCGAAGATCTGCCAGAGCCTGAGTCTGCTCTTCTTGATTGGCCCCTTGCAAGACGCCGTCGGGCCGAATGCTCACGCCCCCAACGACCCGCTGTATGAAACCATTGTTGTTGTTGTTATTGATCCCGCCGCCACCCGCGCCCCC
>JANODW010000134.1:0-16538 GCA_031412875.1 Pirellula sp.
ACTTTTTAGCGTTCGATGTGGGTGCAGGCGCAAACGGGACTCGCATTTTGACCTATGACGGCGTTGATAACGATGCGCAAGTCCTTGCCACCAATGGTCTGGCAGGCCTCGACTTGTCCTCCGCAGGAACAGCCACCGGAATAAGATTTGCAATCGGTGGTGAAGCGGGCACTCAAATCACCCTTCAGATCAACAGCGGTGCCAACGCCTCCACCCGAACCATTGCTATTCCAACCACATCGGGCGCATCTCCGACGGCGACTCTCGACATCCCTTTCGCCGACTTCACTACCAGTAGCGGCACGGGGGCTGATTTTACAAGTGTTGGATCGATCCAAATCACTGTAACTGGCCCGGATGCGGCGGACGCGATTATCGATTCGATTGGAACCTTTGGATCGACCACGATCACTCGGAACTTTGCCAACCTCACACCGATGAGCATTGGTAACCTTGTTTTCTCCGACCGTAACAACAACGGAACATTCGACACAGCAACGCCGTCCGAAACAGGGATCGACGGCGTTCTCGTTCAGTTGTTTACCGACACAAACAACAATGGGATATTCGATGCGGGCGTGGACTCTGCAACACTGGATAGCACCAATGTGCCCATCACCGTGACAACCGCAGGGGGAGGTATTTACACGTTTACCGATCTCTTTCCTGGTAGCTACTTTTCCGTCATCCCGAGCAGTCAATTCCTGACCGGGGCGGCTGCCGCTGGATTTGTGGTGAGTTCAACGACGCCTGGAGGAGCCAACGATGACAATACAGGGGCCGCGGTGGTTGGTACGGGGGTGGTAACGTCTTTGATTGCGTTGGTTGCGGGTGGTGCACCAACCGATGATGGGGACACCGACGCCAACACCGACTTGAGTTTCGACATTGGCCTGGTGCCTCAATTCGATTTGACGGTGGCCAAGTCCACCACAGCGACGGTCGCGGCAACCGGCACCACGATCACGTACACCATCACCGCTAGAAACGATGGCCCATCGCCTGCAACTGGCGTTACGTTGTCCGATGATATTCCAGACGGACTCAGGATCATCAGCGCGACCTCGTCGAACGGTGCGGACACCATTACGATCCCGAGCTCGGCATCCGACACCTCCGAAGCAAATCCCGACAACATTGCAATCGACGTCGGCACTTTGGCGTCGAGCGCAACGACCCAGCGTACTATCACGATCGTCGCAGAAGTCTTGCCGATAACGACAGGGACGGGTACACCAGCGGCCATCGACAACAGCGTCACCATCGCAGGACTTGGTACGGAACTAACAACCCTTCCCAATACAGCCAACGTCTCCCTGCCTGTGCAACTCAGCAATGACCTCACGATCCTAAAGACGATAGTAACCAACCCCGCGTCCACCGGCACTCCCGCGGTTGCAGCACCCGGCACGACCATCACTTACACGCTGACCGCGCGGAACGATAACCCAACGACAGGCACCGGTTCATCGCGAGCCACGACCGTGCGAGTCACCGACAACATCCCCGATGGCATTCAAGTGCTCTCGGCCACACTCGGTACTACCTCGCTAACCGTCCCCGCTTCGGCTGGTGACACCACCGCCAGCAATCCCGACGATCTGATCGTCGACATCCCGGATCTCCTGGTGGGAACAGCCAATCAGCAACTCATCACAATCACCGCTGTTGTCTTGGGCGCAACGTCCGGTCTCTTCACCAATACGGCAACGATCGCTTCGACGAGCACCACTGAGAATTCCGATACCAATCCGAACAACAATTCGGCATCGGTCCAAGCCAACGCGCAGCGCAATATCGATTTGGCCGTCGTCAAGACCATCACGACCAACCCTGCTTCCACCGCGTCTCCAGCAACAGCACTGCCTGGCTCTACGCTGACCTACACCATTACGGCCAGCAACAATGGTCCCTTGGATGCAACCACGGTTCGCGTGTTGGATAACATTCCAGACGGCATCCAAGTCATCTCGGTGGTGTCTAGCGACAACACGGACGTGATCACCACTCCTCCGACCGCGTTGGATACCATCGCCGCAAACAGCGATGATATCACGATCGATGTAGGCAATTTGGCGGTGGGTTCGGGTGCGTCCACGGTCATCACGGTCATTGCTCGTGTCCTCGCGACCACGCAAGGCAGCTTCACCAACACCGCCACGATTTCGGCCACCGATACGACAACCAATGTCGAAACGGTTACCACCAACAACACCAGTTCGATCGCAGCAAACGCACCGCGCAACGTCGACTTGACGGTTGCCAAATCCGGTCCAACGACAGCCGTTTCCGGCAACACGATTACGTACACGATGACCGCCACCAACAACGGCCCCTCGGACGCGATCAATGTTCAAGTCGTCGACAATATTCCGGACGGCATCCGCGTGATCAGCGCGACGGTCAATGGCAGCACGGTCACCATTCCCGCAACCGCTTCGGACTCGACGGCTTCCAACCCAGATGACATTACTTTCGCCGTAGGCAACCTCGCTTCCGGTGGTAGCAACACAACGATCATTATTGTTGCGGCGATCCTGCCCGCATCCACTGCAGCCCTGGTCAACAGTGCAATCATCAGCACGACCGACACAGCGACGGTGGAATCCCCAACCAACAATAACGCGGCTTCCGTGACCACTACTTTGACGCAGCAGAACGATGTCGGCATCACCAAGAGCGGGCCAACATCGTCGGTGGCGGGTGGTACGGTTACGTACACGATGAACGTCACCAACAATGGACCATCGACTGCGACCTCGGTAAACGTAGTGGATACTCTGCCGACCGGTGCTGTCTTTGTTTCGGGAACATCGGTGATCGGTTCGACGACCGCCGGAACGGTCGCATCGGGTGCCAACAACACGGCTAACGTTGTGATTCCAACACTGGCACCTGGTGAAACGGCGGTGGTAACCATCCGCGCCACCGCACCAACGACGGCACCAAACAATATTACAAACACAGTGACTGTCACCGCGACAAACGATACGGTCAGCACCAACAATACGGCCACCGCTGCGACCGCCATCACCGTGCCGCCGATCGCGAATCTCTCCGGACGGATCTATATCGACAGCAACAACGATGGGACAGGCCAATCGACCGAACCAGGCGTGTCCGGCATCTTGGTTACCCTCTCTGGAACGACGACCAACGGCGGCGCTTCGGTCACCAGAACGGCGACCACGGATTCGAGTGGCAACTACTCGTTTACCAATCTAGACCAAGGAACCTACTCGGTCACCTCCGCGAGCCCGAGCGATTCCACCTTCCGCGCTGCTAACCCGGGTACGACCGGGGGATCCGCAGGAACCCAACAAATTACCGGCATCAATCTAGCGGGAACCAATTCGCTCACCAATAATGTTGGATTCGTACGCATATTCAGCAAGCGTCTGTTTTTAGCATCTGGTCCAACTAGCTAACAGTGTTCGTTACAGTGTTCCTAGCCGGCGCTCCTAGCGTCTTGGAGGCTCGAATGCTCGGATGCTGGCAACATCCATCCCATTACGAAATGCCTTCGCATGAACCAAGACCCACAGGTTGTCTGGCACGAACAATCCGTTACCAGACAACAACGATTTGATCGCAATCGCCATCGCGGTTGCGTCGTGTGGTTCACGGGCTTGAGTGGCTCAGGGAAAAGCACCGTCGCAAACCTCGTCGAGCAACGGCTGTTCGCTTTGGGAGCCCATACCTTTTTGCTTGACGGTGATAACGTTAGGCACGGCCTCTGCGCTGGCCCGAATCTGCTCCAAAGCGTGCATGGAGCCGAGTTCGCGACACGGTTCGGATTGGGGTTTGGTCCTCAAGACCGCGAGGAAAACATTCGTCGTGTCGGAGCCATCACCGAGTTGTTCGCGTCGGCCGGTATCATCTGCTTGACCGCTTTCGTCAGCCCCTACCGAATCGATCGCGACCGTGTGAGGCACTGGGTGGAATCGCGAGGGGCCAAAGGAGATTTCCTAGAAATCTTTGTAAATACACCGCTTGAGACTTGCATCGCCCGCGATCCCAAAGGATTGTATCAACAAGCCATCCAAGGAAAGATTCCCAATTTTACCGGCATCTCCGATCCTTACGAACCGCCCTTGTCCGCCGATCTCGAACTGGCCGGCGCCTCCCATCCCCCCGAAGTTCTGGCTGAGCAAGTCATCCAGATGCTCATCGAACGCAAGGCAATCAAGCTATGATCTTTTCCCTACCATCATCGATAGTGCGCTGCGTCGCCCTGGTTTGGCTCACGGCGTTCGCGTCGCCCACGTATAGCCAGGAAGCGGTTGCAGGCGACGATGCTGCGTCGACGTTCCTTGCCCAGCATGGACTTGCAAAGTACGCCGCGGATGCAAAGAAGTGGGAGAAGGACGTAGCCAAGCTATCTGCAACGAACTCTCAGGACGGTTCGAAAGATGCAATCCTTTGCTTGGGCAGCTCTAGTTTCCGTCTTTGGGACACCATCGCCACCGACATGGCACCTTATGCCATCGTGCGGCGTGCATACGGGGGAGCCAAGTACTGTGATCTGGCCATCCATACGCCGAAACTCGTCGATGGCCTGCAGTTTCGCGCCGCCATGATTTTTATCGGAAACGACATCACAGGGACCGAGAAAGACAAGGAACCGGACGAGATCGTTCGACTTGCAAAGAGTGTTCTCACCACCGTCCGCAAACAGAATCCGGAGGCCCCCATCTTCTTTATCGCTGTGACGCCGACCCCTTCCCGATTCCAGCATTGGTCGAAAATCGCACAGGCAAATCAATCGCTCGAAAAATTCGCGGCGTCGGAGTCAAATGCTTTTTTTGTCGCTACCCAAGAAAAATATTTGAATGCCAGCGGCGAGCCTCGTCCCGAACTCTTTGTCAAAGACATGCTTCATCAAAATCAAGAAGGCTATGCGATTTGGTCGTCTATTCTCAAAGAATCGCTCAAGAAGAATCTTCGATAGCCTAACGGGTAGCAATCCGAGGCTTGCCTTTTCGCTAGACTGTAGCGCTTCCTCGCGATCCCGTTTTCCAATGCGCCTTTTCGTTTAATATGTTTCGTATCCTGCTCAAGAAGTACATCAATGAAGCCATGCTGCTTTGGTGTGCTTGCGCACTGGTCCTGTTTTTTTTCCCTTGGGTTCGTATTTGGACAGTGAGTCAGTTTGAGCTGAGCGGTTTTGCTCCCCTCATAGAACAATTTCGCGCGTTCGAGAAATTCTCCCCGGTACCGCTCGAACAGTTCTTGACGTATCACGGCATGATAGGTTTCACATTCGACGAGCCTGTGTTGATCCTATGTATTCTCGTTTGGAGTATCTCGCGAGGCTCCGATGTGGTGAGCGGTGAATTGGGAAGAGGGACGATGGAGATGCTTCTCTCCCAACCGCTAAGCCGTGGTCAAGTGTTTGCGGCCCATGCGATCGTGACGATCACGGGCCTGCTACTCCTGTGCGGCCTGGTTCTTTTGGGAATCTATCTTGGCATTCAAACGAACTCTACTCCGGTGAACACTTCGGGAGTTTTCAGGCTCCCCCTGTTCAATCTCGACTTTAGCAATCCTTTTGGCCGGACGACTTCGAGAATGGTTCCGCTTTCAGAATTGGTTTCGCCGAGCGTTTATGTTGTCCCGACCATGAATCTTTTTGCACTCGGCTTTTTGTTGCTCGGCCTGAGCGTCATGATCAGCTCGTTTGATCAATATCGCTGGCGAACAATAGGCGTAGTGATCAGCATCTATGTACTGCAACTGCTGCTATTCATCCTTTCGAAATCGACGCCGCGAATGGGGCAGTTGAAACCGCTGAGCTTTCTTGCGGCATACCAACCAGATTGGATTGTTCAAGTCGTGCATCATTCCCCCAAGCTCGCTTGGTCGTGGTGGATTTTTCCAGAGGCTACGTCCTCGAACGGCGCCGTCATTCCGTCTCATCCCGGACCGATGTTCTATGTCTCGACGCTGCTCTTGTTGGGCTGCATCTGCTATGCGATCGGATTTCTCCGTTTCCGCTCCCGCGATTTGCCCGCACCCCAGTAACGGTGCGAGCGATCGGATCCCATTGCTTGGAAGGTCTTATTGCTTGAAAGCGACCACCAACTTGCACTCGCTATTTAGCCGAAACGGCATAGAGAGTGTTCGTGGAACGGATCATCAAAGTGCCATCGCTAGCGGCTGACGAGGCCCAAAAGCGTGCGTTCTCCTCGGGCAGTTTGTTGACGCGCACGAGGTCCATCGTGGGACCAGGCTTGAGCACAAAGGTGTTGCCGTTCTCGTCCGGACAATAGACGAGCCCTTTGCAGGTCCACGGCGACGCCCAAAATGCACCGGCATCGGGCAATCGATTTTCATATAGTTTTTTGCCTGTTTTGGCGTCGACACAAAGCAATTGTCCATTGCGTCCACCCAATAGAAAAATCTGTCCATCGACCACCAATGGCGAGGAGCGTTGCGGCGCAAACTCTTTTGTGCTCCACACGATGTTGCCATTCGATGTTTCGGTGCCTTTGAGGCTGATATCACCCTTGGCGCCCGCCTTGATGACCATCATCCCGGCACCATCGCGTCCTTGATGACCAACAACCAGCAAATCGGCATTGCCAGATGGAGTCGAGCTAAACCCTCCAACGCTGGACATCGCTTGCCAGAGCAACGTGCCATCCTCGGGTTTGTAGGACCGGATCGTTTTTCCTGCCGTCACCAACTCACTGCGCATCGCATTGGTCCAAATGATGGGCGAACCCCAATTGGAAACTTCGTCTCTTTCTTTCCGCCAACGTTCTTCTCCGCTGGCCAAATCCAACGCCACTAGAAACGATTTCTTTTCATTATCGATTTGCAAATAGACCAAATCGCCGTGGATGATCGGCGAACTCGATGTCCCCCATTCTTGCTTCATCGGGAAATTCCCGAGGTCTTTTTTCCAAAGCTCTTTGCCGTCCAGGTCGTAGCAAAACACTCCCATCATGCCAAAATAGGCCACAATTTTAGTGCCGTCGCTTACAGGGGTTTCGGACGCATAGGTATTGTCTCGGTGCGTTCCCAGCCGAGGCTTGCTCTGGATCGCGACTTTGGACCAAAGGGTCTTTCCGGTTTCGGCATCGAGGCACAGGACATTCCAGTCATGATCCGAATTTTTGTTCTTCTGACCCGACGAAACCGCCGTGGTTACAAACACTTTTTTCCCGACAACGATGGGAGCCGACCAGCCTTCGCCAGGAACGCTGGCTTTCCATTTGATGTTGGAATCTTTCCCCCAAACCTCCGGAAGAACTTGTTCCTTAACGATTCCATTGCTATCCGGCCCTCGAAATTGACGCCAGTCGTCCGCGCGGACCCCGCTGAAAAAGCCCGAAAACGCCAAGAACAGCAAACCGGTTTTTTTAAATTGCATTGCCAGATTTTCCATTTGAGTAAGTTGAATCGCCGCGAAAAACAAGCGTTCGATTCAGGTCGTTCTGAATGATAACTCGCCCCATTTTACGCGATCCGCGAGTGAACGGCACGCGATCCCGCGGGCGAACCGGCGGTGCGGTTCGAAACGCAGCCGATCGCATAGTCAGGATCCTACCCGAGAATCCACAGGATACAATGTGATTCCGACCAAACATCCCAGCGCGCTGCACCGGCCGGAAACTCAGCGCGATTTTTGACCAAGTCATGCCTAGGTGAGATTGCCCACGATGAAACTCCTTTACGCTCTCGTCATTTCAATGACCGTTGGCTCACTGCATCCCCTCGCGTCGACAGCAGCCGAGCCCCCATCCGCTCCCAAGCCAAACATCGTTTTTATCATGGCGGATGATCTCGGATACACCGATGTCGGTTGCTTTGGAAGCAAGTATTACGAGACACCCAACATCGATCGACTGGCCTCGCAAGGGATGAAACTGCTGAACCATCACCATTGCCAAAATTGCACGCCAACCCGGGCCGCGCTGATGAGCGGACAATACGGGGCTCGTACTGGCGTTTATACCGTCGGTGGGATCGAACGTTTCGACTGGACCAATCGCCCTCTCCGACCCGTCGACAATGTCACCAACCTTCCACTCGACCGCGATATCATCGCCAAGCAACTCCAAGCCGCTGGCTACGCTACGGCTCTGTTCGGCAAATGGCACATCGGGGAACAAGGAAACTACCATCCTGCCAAAAGAGGCTTCGACGAAGCGATCGTCAGTATGGGCAAGCACTTTGACTTCAATACCAACCCCAAGACAAACTATCCTGATGGTCAATACCTCGCCGACTTCCTAACCGACAAGGCGGTCGACTTTATCAAGCGGCACAAGGACCAGCCATTCTTTCTTTACCTACCGCATTTCGGTGTGCACTCACCGCACGATGCGAAAGCCGATCTGATCGCCAAGTTCAAACAGAAACCAGGAGTCGGCGGTCACAATAGCGCCGTCTATGCGGCCATGATTGCTTCGGTAGATGAAAGCGTTGGACGCGTGATGCAAACGCTTGACGAGCAAAAGCTCACCGAAAACACAGTCCTCATCTTCACCAGCGACAACGGAGGAGTCGGTGGATACAACCGACCCAATGGACTTCAACGCGATCCGGGCATGGAAGGTAAAGCCAAGAAGGCAAAGGCCAACGACGAAGACGGCGGCGGCATCACCGACAATGCTCCACTGAGAAGCGGCAAAGGTAGCTTGTACGAAGGCGGCACCCGCGAACCCTTCATCGTTCGATGGCCAGGAATAACCCCCGCGGCATCGACATGCAATCTCCCCACCATCCACGTGGACATTTACCCGACCCTTCTCGAAATCGCGACCGCTCCCAATCCTCGGCATGTTCTCGACGGAGAAAGCCTCGCCAAGCTCTTCCGAAATCCCGAAGCCAAACTAAATCGTGACGCAATCTACCAACACTTTCCCGGCTACCTCGGCTCGGGGCCCGGGCTGTGGCGCACGACGCCCGTCAGCCTCGTTCAAGTCGGAGACTGGAAGCTGATGGAGTTCCTCGAGGACGGTCGCTTGGAACTTTATAACCTTGCAGACGATATCGGGGAAACAAAAAACTTGGCAAAGGAAAATGCCGTCAAAGCCAAAGAACTTCACGATCGACTGATCGCTTGGCGTAACGAAGTCCACGCGCCCATGCCGACAAAAAACAACGGCGCACCAGCCGTACCCAAAGCGAAAGGCAACGGAAAAAACAAATCGGTCGAATCCTCGAAATAAGCTTCTCACCTACCCTATTCCCTACTCCCACACCGTTACGAGCGGCAACTCCCATGCTACCCCCAATTCGATTCTTCGCCTGTCTTTTTATATTCCACACCACGTTGGCAAATGCGTTGTCGCTCGCCGTGGAAACGACCCCTAATATCGTTTATATCATGGCGGACGAACTGGGCTACTATGAACCCGGCTTCAATGGAGGGACGAATATCCAAACGCCCAACCTCGATAGGTTGGCAGCCCAAGGTATCCGTTTCAAAAACCTTTTTGCAGGCTCCTCGGTCTGCGCACCCACCCGTTGCTGTTTGATGACAGGCAAACACAGCGGGCACACATCGGTCCGAGTCAATGGTGGAGGCACCCCGCTCCGGGCCGATGAAATAACCATCGCCGCCATGCTCAAGCCGAAGGGGTACGCGACCGGAGGGTTTGGTAAGTGGGGTGTCGGCGGACGGGACTCCACCGGTGTCCCCGAGAAGCATGGCTTCGATACTTTCTTGGGTTACTACGATCAAGTGCACGCGCACACGTACTTCCCGCCATACCTCATTCGCAATAGCGAGGAAGTGCCTCTCGCTGGAAACAACGGCGGTTCGCAAGGAGAGACCTATTCGCATTACGTCATTCACGACGCCGCCATGCAGTTCATTCGCAATAACGGCCAAAAGCAAACGCCCTTCTTTGCGTATCTGCCATACACGCCGCCTCACGGCAATTTCGATATTCCAGACTCCGATCCCGCTTGGGCTCTTTACCAAGATCAGCCATGGCCCAAAAACGCCCGCCGATATGCCGCCATGGTCAGTATGCTCGATCGGCACGTCGGCGAAGTGCTCGCTCTACTGAAGGACCTGGGCATCGAACAAAACACCCTCGTCGTCTTCAGCGGGGACAATGGCGGTAACGATTACTTCCCGTCCCCCGAATTTCCGCGCGGTGTGCATTCAGCGAACAAGGACCCCAAGACGGGCGTCGAATTCCGAGGTACCAAAGGTCAGCTTTACGAAGGTGGCTTGCGCGTTCCGTTCATTGCGCGTTGGCCCGGCAAGATCGCACCCAATAGCGTGAGCGAACATCTCGCGTATTTCCCAGACATCATGCCAACGATCGCTGAGATCGCCGGTGCCATTGCTCCGCCAAGCATTGACGGCGTTTCGATCCTACCGACTTTGATTGGCGAACAAGCCGCCGGGCATGCTCAAAAGCAACACGAATTCCTTTACTGGGAAATCGCAGGTGCAACTGCAATCCGACAAGGAACTTGGCGGGCCGTCCGCCCCAAGCCCAATGCAAAGTGGGAACTCTATGACTTGGCAAAAGACCCAAGCGAATCGGAGAACGTCGCCACCACGCATCCCGACATGGTAGCCAAACTCGGCGCGCTAGCGACCGCAGCGCATGCGCCTGCAGTCGAGGGCACGTTCGCTCGCACCGATCGCCATGAGCGCGATCGTCGCGCCAAAACAGGCCAGCAAGACAATCCATCGGCCCCCGATCCGCTCACCGGAGCCAAACCCTCCCGCCCGTAAGCCGCATTCCAGTGGGTCGCTTTTGCCGAAAGCGACTCCGACGCACAAACCCACTCCACGCCGACTTCAGCGCGACACCGGAGGGCTCGCACCCTGCCGCTTACTGAGTTGATTCCCGTACTCTAGCGGCCGCGTTTGTCGTCGTCTTTGTCTTTGTCTTTATCCGCGTTCTTCTTAACGTTTTGACGGTTCCCGTTTTGCCCATTGCCAAGTGGCCCATTGCCAAGTGGCCCATTGTTAAGTGGCCCATTGTTAAGCGGCCCAATGTTAAGTGGCCCGTTGCCATTTTGCCTGCTGTTGGGCAGGTTGATGTTCGGACGGCCCTGAACCTGAGGTGCCGGACCCTGAGGCGGAACAACTGGCTGCACCGGACCAATGTTTCGCGGGAGCGATTGCAAACCCTCTAGGGGGCCGTTGCCTCGGTTGGGTTTTTGTCGATCGTCATTAGGTTTCTGCATGCGATTCCCTTGCGGAACCTGAATAGTGGGCTGGGAGGGTTCACCATTGCGAATTCGAGGAGCCGCGTTCGGCAATCGATTTTCAATGTTTGGGATTCGACCTTCACCACTCGGCTTGCGTGCTTCCGTCGGTGGCAATTGAGGTTGGCCATTTTGTCCGCGTGGAGAACCGTTCGGCTGAAGAGATGGTCGTCCGGGTTCCTTATTGCCTCGACCTGGGTTGGTTGGTAGCGGGATCGAGGGAGGATTAACGGTTTGCGGGTTGGGAGTTGGGGATCTGTTCGGTTCCGATGGGCGAACTCGATCAGGATTTCGATTGGTGTCCAAGAGATTGGGAATGCGATTCGGATCCAACCGATCTGGGCTATCAGGTCGCTTGTTGTTGTTGTTTTTGGACTCAAGATTGTTTGGAAGATCGCGAGCGTGTTGTTCCGCATTTCGCAATGCCGATTCTATCCCTTTGGAAGCCTGTCCAGCATTGGAATTCCCCGGCATGCCAGGCGTGCTGAGCGTGCGATTGGTCTGTGGTCCGGAATTCCGAGGTGGTTCTGGCAGCCTATTTTTTCGGGGCTTCGCTTCCCCATTTTCATTCACGTCATTTTTGCGAATGACTGGGTCCAGTTTTGGCAACGCTAGTTTAGGCAATGCTCTGGTAACGTCTGCGATGGCATCCTGAGGGAGCCGTTTGCGTTCCGTTTCTTCCCGGTTGCGGGCGAATTGTTTTTGCTGCTGATCCCGTTTTGTTATTTCTTGTTGCAGTATGGCCGTGACAGGCAACACCGACATGCCCAACCCTAGTTGGTTCACTTGATCGAGTGTATGCGCGATGCCAGCTTTATTACGGCCTGGCGAGTTATCAAGACGGTCCGAATTGAAATTGTTTCCCGTCCAGATTTGTGGAGGTCGCTTTGCAGGATTGCGGCTTAAATCAGTGAACTGATTGCCATACCATCGAATCATGTCTTGGCCTTGCCTCGCGTTGTACGCAGAGTAAAACGAGATCAATGGATCGTACGAACCGCGACTTTGGTGATAGACATATGCGGGGACGACGTTCCGACGTCCTGAGGGGAGTCCGTAATAGTCACCGAACAAGTAATGGTTGTAACGAGGTTGAACAAAAAGATTATGCAAAATCAATTGTGCATTCAAGACAACATTGGGGCGTAAGCTCCAACCTGGTCGCCTGGAGACCACTTGAGGAATCGCGACCGGGGCAAAGCAAAGTCCTCGCATGGGCAAGCGTTGATCCCAATAGCCGTTAACGTAGACACAGCCTCTGGGGGTCCATACGACGTGGGCGGGAATCCAAACGAGATCGCTTTGCAGGGGATGCCAATACCCTGCAGACCAAACGTAGCCGGAGGGATCATAGACGGCAACACCGGACGACACGTTTGCGTAATCCGTCAGCGTCCAATGACCAGGCACGTAAAAATAGTCGGGGCCAGGAGATGGACTAGTGGGCCCAACCTCGATCGTCTCAGGTGGAGGCGGCAAATAGGAAATTGCCTCCATCGTTTCTTCGATCCAAAACCCTTGGACCCATTGCCAACCTTCATCCACTGGATTCCAGTAGCCAGGGATCCAAATATGGCCTTCGGGTGGGACGCGATAGACGCCGCTAATCCAAATGAAGTCTTCTCGTTGTTCGTCCCAACCCCAATAACCAGAGATCCAAATCACTTCTTCGCCGTCCGGGCGAAATTCTGGAGCGATCTCATTGATGGGCGGTGGGGGCGACTGCAGCACAATGAAGCCGGGCTCGGGGTTGGCCACGATCGGTTCTGCAAACGCCTCGTGGAGCGGACCGCGGGTCAAGGTTTCGTATTCGCTCTCTACCCCGATTTCAATCTGGCCTGAGTCACCAAGCGTGAAGTCCTGCGGGGAAGCCGAAGGTGCTTGCGAGTAGTTCCCCGGACCCTCCGCTAGCGGCGGCTGCAATATTTCTTGAGCTGCACCGCTTCGAGCGGAAACGAGCAGCATTCCGCATGCTACAAATCCCAAAAGACCAAAGGTTTTATTCTGATGCAACATAGTCGGTTTCTGACAGGGAGATAGAGGATGCAGGCCAATCTGAAATGAGCGCAACTGTCGTCCAAACGAAAAGCAACTTCATGCAGATTGTAAGGTTTCGAGCCAGTTCGAGCCAACATGCTACTGCTATGCAATTCCCGTGCCACCTCGGCCAAGGCAACCCTCTACCGCTCGGCCACCAGCCATCCACGCCCTTGAGGCGAGCGGCAGGATCATTACTACCGTAGGATGGGACCATTGTGCCGTCCGTTTGTTCGTTCGGGACAATGGTCCCAAACTACGGCTGGTATCTCATCTCTACTCGAGAATCTTCAATTCGAGATTTCGGAATCGCACTTCTGTCTTCCCGCCCGAATGCAACTGGAACGCGATGATGCCTCGTTTTGCACCTTTGGGGTCGTCGAGATCCACGCACGCTTTCCCATTGATCCATGTCTGGATCTTCGAACCTTGGGCCTTGACCTCATAAACATTCCATTCGCCCAACCTGACGTGGGCTTCTCCTGATTTGTCCCAAAGCAATGCTCGCCCTTCTTCCTCGTAGAGCTTGCCCCACCAGCCTTCGCCAATATCGGCTTGATATCCTAGGATGCCTTCTTCGGTTTGTTGGCTTCGGAACTGAATACCGCTGTTTCCTTGATTGGACACGAGCTTGACTTCGAGTTTCAAATGGAAATCACTGGCGGAGTAATCGCTGATGAGGAATTCGTTCTTCGCAAGCCAGGTCGTTTTGCCAACGATTTCGCCTTGCTCGACACTCCAGAGTTTTTCGTTGCCTCGCCAGTACGTTAAATCCTTGCCGTTGAAGAATTCGGGTGCATTGACGGTGGTTGCAAGAAGAGGCACTTGGCGATCATTGCCCAGATAGGCGATCAACGACCGTATCTCATGTTTGCTGAAGAGTTTTAGTTGATCCTCGGGCATCATGGATTTGTCGCTCGATTTGCGATCCTCGATTTCATCGAGCGGGACCACTTCGACGGCATCGACCTTTTGAATGGTCACAGATTTGGAATCCTCTGCTTTGACAATACCGGTCACGATGCGTCCATCGCAATTGAGAATCGTCGGCTGGTATTCTTTTGCCATCACACTGCTCGGGTCGACGATGTTGCTCAGCATGTAGTCCAAATTGGCTCGATTGGAGCCTGTCAGTTCAGGGCCGATGCGACCGCCGGTTGCAAATAGCACATGGCATTGCTGGCAAGTTTTTGCGAAGACTGCGCGGCCCAGCGACACATCCGGCTTGGGTTCTTTGGTCGATAGGACCAAGGCTTTGTATTCTTCGATGAGTTTGGTTTTTTCCGCCGGGGATTCACGAACGGTTCCCCAATTCTTTTCGACGAGCGATTTTACTTGATCGTTTTTTAGATACTCCAACTGGCGAACCAGATCGGCGGTGAGATCCGTGGCAGCAATTTTTTTGGCATCGATCGCTTGGAGCATCGGAATCGCATACTCGCTTCGCGACGCCAGGGTTGAGAGGGCAGCTCGCTTTTCGTTTTGGGGCAAATCTGGGTAGATCGATAGAATAGCGCTGCTTGTTTTGGGATCGGAATACTGGGCCAGTCCTGCGATGGCGGTCGCACGCAGTCCTTTGTCGGCCAAAAGAGCTTGGAGGACCGGCGCCAATTTCGGATCCTTGGCAGCAAGCAGGGTCGCTATTCCTGCGGCTCGGGCTTCGTTTGTGGCCTCGTTGGTAACAACCACTTTGCGAACCGACGCTAAAGCCATTTCGTTCCCAAAGGTAACCCCGAGCGATTGAGCCAGGGCTTGAATCGCGTTCGAACCTTTGGAGAGTTTGGCGTAGACTTGTTCCCATTCCTTGGGCGGATCGACTTTCCGGCGACCTGCCATGGAAACGCGAATCGCCTCGAGAAACGCTGCCTGCAGTTCTTCGTTGTCCGCCTTTGCCAGCCCTCGTACCAGGATAGCGAGAGACTGTTCGTTATTGGTTGCACCGATCCGGCGCAACATGTTGTTACGAACGGCAGGGATCGTCGATGAAGCGGACAGTCCGATCGCAAGCGCTCGTTCTGCGTCCACGTCCACCAACGGCTCGGCTGCATACCAGACCATCAATGGCAAATTATGATCCGAAGCATCCGCCGCGTTGGTTAGCAAATTTTGAACGATATCCCAACGCATTGCGGCTGGGATACGCTGCGCCGCTGAGGCCAAATACAATCGGGTGACTTGGGATTTCTCCGTAGCCGCCATTTTGGCTAATTGACTAGGCCTCACGGCGCTGGTTGCTAATTGCGAATCGAGTCCGAGTTGGATGCCCCAACCTCGCACGTATTCATTCTTGTCAACCAGCATCCCCTCGCAGGTCCCCGCATCAAACTTTTCCATGGCGGCGAGAGCCCAAGCGGCTCTCAAGCGACGAGTTTCGTCGGCTTGTTCCTTTACCATCTTTTTCAAAAGCGCGATCGCTTCGTCGCTCACTTTTCCTGCGGCAGAGCGTTCTTGCAGGATTCGTCTGCTGTGCCGAACGTACCAATCATTGGGATTTAAAACATGGTTTACCAGTTCGACATCGGTCGCCTTGTGGAGCGAGACGCTGGCAGGTTTCAAATCGCCGTATGCGATTTTGTAAATCCGTCCATTGCTGCGATCGTGCTTGCCTGGGTCGGTCAAATGGCAAGCTTGCATGTCGTACCAGTCGATCATCCAGGCTTGGCCGTCTGGTCCATATCTTAAGTTGAGGATCTGAGAGGCTTTGTCGCCTGTGAGCAAAAAGTCAGGCGAGTGACTACCTACATATCCGGATCCTTTTTGTTTCAAGATATCCACGTTGAGGCGTTGGCCATGGATATTGTTCATGAAAATTCGGTCGCGATAGATGTTTGGCCAAGCCCCACCTAAATAGATCATGGCGCCCGCGTGCGCATGCCCGCCGCCAGCTTCGTCGGATTTTCCATTGCCGCTATGCGGTGTCGCGCCGATGTAGTGACGGTGGTCCGCAATCGTCTTGATGTCATCGTACGTATACGGATTGAAATGCACGCCCCCTTGCCGTTCGTAGCGAGCGCCTTGAATGATATGGTACAAGTGCGGAATCACGCACGAGGTGAGGAACGCTTGAGCGCGATCATTGAAGTCGACACCCCACGGGTTGCTGGTTCCATGTGCAAAGACTTCAAAGGTATGACGCGTAGGGTGGTATCGCCATATCGCAGCATTGACCCCTTGCCGATCTTTTTCAGGTGCTCCCGGTTTGCCTACGCGCGAGTGTGTGAATACCCCATGGCAACCGTAGAGCCAGCCATCGGGTCCCCAAATAAACGTGTTCAAAGTTTCGTGGGTGTCTTGAAATCCCCAGCCATCCA
>JANODW010000135.1:0-2355 GCA_031412875.1 Pirellula sp.
CACGCGATATTCTCAGTGCCCGCGTGCGTCGACGCGCGTTGACCCACCTGCTGACTTGGCTGCCGCGTCAAGGATTTTTCTATCAAGCCTGCCGTTTGGTAGATACGGCAAGGCATATGGAACACCAGAACCCAGTCGGGCATGGAGCCGTTACCGAGTTCGACGACTTGTTCCAAATCGCGTTCAAGTCGATGGTCCGTTGCTTGGTTCGCAACGCGTACCAATGGCAAACAGAAAATCCGACCAAGCCGAGTTCAGAGAAGCGACGCTCCAAAAAATCCGAAGCCAAGCCGGAGTGGTCCAAGCTTGAACTGGACAGCTTGGTCGACCTAAATCCTGTCGAACCCAACAACGATCAACTCGTGCCATTGCTCGAGCAATTGACCGAAATTCTTCTGGGGAGTTGGCTCTCGCACTCCAGAACACTCCGCCTCAGCGTACTGGAAACGATCGATGGATCGGGCACGTGGAAACAGCTTTCACAGTTCATTCAAAAGTACGGCAAAGGAATTTTCACTCAGGGCTTTCTCAAACTTTCCAACGTCAGAGCCATCCTGCATCAAGGGGTAGGAAACTACCTCGAACAAGCGATTAAAAACCAAGACAGCGATGAGGTTCGCCCCTTGCTCGATGCTATCCAATCCGGGGAAATCCCCATCGAGGAAGCGCAGCGCTGGCTGGCGGTCGTATTCGAAGCGATCATCGATCATTACTCGGAATACAAAGACTACAACAGCACGACGACACAATCCGATCGCGGCGAAATGCTGTACATGCTATTGGACTTTTTACGGTTGCGGGTGCGATACGATCGCGTTTGCTGGAATCTAAAACCGGTTTTTTGGGCACACGAAGTGCTTGTGCATTCGGGATGTCAAAACTCCGCTCAACAATGGCGTAGGGCGCTTGCCGAACGCGTCGCCCGAGAATCCGATCAGTACCTTGAAAAACTTGCAAAACTCCAGCATCAATATGCGATGAAGATGCCGACCGTGGCAGACCGTTTGAACGAGCGATTCGTCAAGCCGATGACGATCGATCGTATGCGTGCGCTCATTCGACCTGCGATGCGTCAGTTGCGAGCGAGCGACAAAGAGGACAGTCGAGCGTTCGATCTATTGATTCAAGAAGCCCACTTGATGATGCGAGAGCCAACGGGGGTGGGATTGGATATTCCTGCATGGCTATTGATGCTCGAAGAGGAAGTCGATCGAGTGCTCCACAACAATCGGAATGCCCCTCAGGTTCAGCGATTAGAACGGGCCGTTCCCGCCATTTCGGTAACCTACCAACAGCTCCTCGACCAGTTCAACGCGGCCATGAATCAAAACCGAGGTCTTGAAGGGCCCAGCGAAACCAAATAGTTTTTTTTAACCCTATTCGTGGACGCCGAATGAGATCTTTCGCGTTTTAAGTTCCGGTGTAGTTGAAGGGAGTGATCTTTCCAAGTTCGTTTTTGATTTCGTCCGCAATATCGAGCGATTGTATGAAACGGTGCATGGTTTGGGCGTTGATGGCTTCGTTCGTTCGCGTCAAGCCTTTGAGGGCTTCGTAGGGCTCCGGGTAGCCTTCCCGGCGCAGCACGGTCTGGATCGCTTCGGCTACTACCGCCCAGTTCCCTTCCAGGTCCGCGTCGATCGCCGTTTGGTTGAGCAACACTTTTCCTAATCCCTTTTGAATCGATTTGAAGGCAATCAACGTGTGGGCGATCGGAACTCCAATGTTTCGTAAAACCGTTGAGTCGGTCAAGTCACGTTGCAGTCGCGATATCGGAAGCTTGGCGCTGAGGTGTTCAAAAATAGCATTGGCGATCCCCAGGTTGCCTTCGGCATTCTCGAAGTCGATCGGATTGACCTTGTGCGGCATGGCGGACGAGCCGACCTCCCCCGACTTGATTTGCTGGCGGAAGTAGTTCATGGAGATGTACGTCCAAAAATCCCTGCACAGATCGATCAAAATCGTATTGATCCGTTTGCACCCGTCAAAGTAGGCGGCCAAGTTATCGTAGTGCTCAATTTGGGTCGTTGGGCTGGAACGGGTCAGTCCCAAAGATGCGACAAAACGATCGCCAAAGGCATGCCAATCGGTTTCCGGATAGGCCACGTGATGCGCGTTGAAGTTGCCGGTCGCGCCTCCAAACTTGGCGGAAAAGGGGACTTGAGCAAGCAGTCTAGCTTGCTGATCGATCCTTTCTGAGAAAACCTGTATCTCCTTGCCAAGTCGGGTTGGGGAGGCAGGCTGGCCATGGGTGCGAGCAAGCATCGGCACGTCCTTCCACTGCTCAGCCATGGCATTTAGCTTGTCGGTAATTTGCTTTAAAGCAGGGAGCAGTACCGTTGCGTGGGCCTCCTTTAG
>JANODW010000136.1:0-2405 GCA_031412875.1 Pirellula sp.
CAAGAGGAGGGTTCGAATGAGTTAGGTCCGCTAGGTCCTCAAACGGAGCAAGCCATCGAAAGCGGATTGCAATTCTTGGCGAAATACCAACGCGAGGATGGTTCTTGGCGCTTGGAAGATTTTGGGGAAGGAGTGGACATTCGGAGCGATACCGCTGCGACGGCCTTAGCGTTGTTGTCCTTCCAGGGGGCGGGATACACCCATCGTCAATTCAAATATGAAAGTGTGTGCAATCGGGCGCTCAGTTGGATGATCAAAAATCAGCGGGCCAATGGCGATTTGTACGTCCGAATGGATCCCAAGTCGGACGGCAACTCCTGGCTCTATAGCCACGCGATTGCAACGTTGGCGTTGTGCGAAGCCTACGGCATGACCCAGGACGAATCGATCAAGCAGAACGCACAGAACGCGATCCTATTTTTGATTCAAAGCCAAGATCCTCAGGGAGGTGGATGGAGATACCAACCCAAGATCGGTTCGGACACGAGCGTGACAGGATGGTGCATGATGGCTCTCAAGAGCGCTGAACTCTCTGGATTGCAAGTCTCCAAAGAGTCCTACCGAGGAATCTCGAAATGGCTCGAGGGTTCTCAGGCGAGCGAATCACAAAAGTATCTGTATCGGTACAATTACCAAGCGGCAGACGCGCCCGCGACGCGGCATGGACGTGTCCCTACACCGGTGATGACGAGTGTTGGATTATTGATTCGGCTGTATCTGGGCTGGCGACGAGACAATCCAGACATGCAGAAAGGGTCCGATTGGTTGATGGAAAGGTTACCGGCGGAAGGGACCGAGCAGAACCCGCAAAAGGACACTTATTACTGGTATTATGCAACGCAGGTCATGTTTCATATGGGTGGGAATCGATGGAAAACATGGTATAGCAATCTCTATCCGATGCTCATACGCAGCCAGCGAACCGATGGGGAATACGTCGGTTCCTGGGAGCCCAACGGACGCATCCCGGACGCCTGGGGCCGTTTTGGCGGCAGGCTCTACGTGACCACATTGAATCTGTTATCTTTGGAGGTTTACTACAGGCACCTTCCTATCTACGAAGCAACCGCCGATTGAACTTGACAATCCGGTGGTCTAGAGAAAGATAGGAGGCTCAAAGTTTTTTGATGAGGTGCGGGGCGGTTGAGGGCATCAGTCCGAGCGTCCCAGTGGAAAACACGATGCGGCTTTTCTTCAGTTCCGAGGACAAGTCGCAATTTTTTTAGCGTAATAGGACACAGGAGTGCATGATGAGCGAGTACGTACCGATGACCCGGGACGGGTACAACCGTATCAAAGCTGAGGTAGAGCGGCTCGAAAACGAAGAAATGCCACGGATCTCAGAAAAGATTGCGGAAGCTCGCGCCGAGGGGGACCTCAAAGAAAATGCTGAGTACCATGCTCAGCGTGAAAACCAAGGGATGGTGCAATCCAAAATCAACGCATTGAAAACCAAGCTCAGCAACGCACATATCATCGATACCTCGACGTTGCCCAAGGATCAGGTCGGTTTTGGTGCAACGGTCAAAGTAAAGGATCCATGGGGGGACGAAGAGGAATACACCCTCGTGGGAGCGGGCGACGAAGACTACGAAGTGGGTCGCATCCTCTCCAGCAGTCCCTTTGGCATGGCCCTTGTCGGCAAAAAAGTGGGTGACAAAGTAGAAATCCAGGCACCGCGTGGCAATCTGAAGTTCGAAATTCTCGCAATCGAGTTCAAAGACTAATGGCCAATGAAGGCAAGGAAGTTCGCGGTTCCGGGGGGGAACAAAAAGATGTATCCCTCGGACCCGCCTGTTTGATCGTGGTGGTGATCGGCGCTATCTGTTTGAGCGTGGGTATGATCGCCATGGCGGCAATGATGACCGGCAGCAAAGGCCGTCGCGCCGCCTACTCGGTCCGAGAACAGCTCATTCCATGGGTCGAGCAGTCTCCGCTGAGCAAATCCGATCAACAAAATATTGTAGAACGACTCTATACGCTCTCCGAAGCTATGGAAAAAGAGGAACTCTCTACCCGGCAACTTTCTCGCTTGGTCTTGCGAATGACCGACAGCCCGGTTTTGCAATGGGGAGTGGTCGAGCAATTGAATCGCGCTGCCCAAGCTTCCGAGTTGACAGAGGCGGAAAAACTAGAGTTTCGAGCTGCTTGTGATCGTTGGTTGCGCTTGGCTTCTCAGGGCAGGCTATCCTTGCAGAACATGGAGTTCGCCGTCCAAAACGTCGCAACCAAAGACCAGCGTTCCGGGCGATTGACGATCCGAGAAAACGTCAATGAAGAGCGGCTGCGCGAATTTCAACGAAGGATGTCAACGATCTCAGACCAACAATCGATCACAAACGAGCCTTTCGACAAAAGCGTCTCGCAGGTGTTCTTGCAGATGATCGATGAGGCGCTGGTAACGC
>JANODW010000137.1:0-2205 GCA_031412875.1 Pirellula sp.
AACACTGGGGCGTGGTGTAATGGTAGCACAACAGACTCTGACTCTGTTTGTTAAGGTTCGAGTCCTTACGCCCCAGCTAGTCTTGCTCCCGTAGGTCGCTTTTGCCGAAAGCGACTCTGCATCGTTCTGTTCTCCCGTAGGTCGCTTTTGCCGAAAGCGACTCTGAAGCTCAGCTAGTCTGAAGTCGCTTCCGGCAGAAGCGACCTACGGAACAAAATCCCATCGGCTTGGCCGATGTTTTTTTGGGTTTCTTTCTGCGCTGAGTGAGAATTCACGGACTAGCCGTAGCTCAGGAACATAAGCAGGCTCAATTGCAAACATGCTAGAACCATTGCAATGCTCAAGCCCACGCGGGGGCGGTGGCGGTAAAGGACCTTCAGCAACATGCAGGCAAGAATGGTTCCGAAGAACTTCAATAACAAAAATAGCCACACTTGCCCGCCACCCATCGCAAGCAGCAAGTTGCCCGCAGGGTTGAGCTCGTATTGGCCGATCACGTCCCGGCAATAGAACAGCAAGTAAGCATCGATGACGGATACGAATATCACAAACCACCATGCGAGAGCAAACATCCATCTTCGTTTATCGGACATGATCTTGAACATTATTGCGACACGCTGATTTGTCGGACAAGCGTTTTGCGATCAAGGTTCCATATTCGCAAAAAGGGGTCAAAGCTCCAGGATAGGAGTTGGCCGTCTTTCAAGAATTCGCAACCGACGACCCTGGTTGGATGCATTTCCAATTCGCTAAGGGCTACTTTTCGTTCTAAATCCCAAACCACTAACCGACGAGAGTTGCGATCGGAAGTAACCAATAGTTTAGAATCGGGTGAAAAACAAGCGACTCCGGTAATGCCTGAACATAGGCCCGGGATCGAGCATCTCTCCATTGCTTCTAGATTGGATCGCTGTTCGAGCAAAAAAACATCTCCATTTTCTTCTACGCCAGCGAGATACTTGCTGTTGGAACTAAACGTCAAGTGGATGAGGCGTTTCCCAACTTTTTCATGGATTAAACGGGACGCTCCTGAAAGCACGTCGATCTCGTAAAGATCGCTTTGCTGACCGAGCGTGCCATCTTCGAAAACCCGACTAAAAACGGCTTGTTGGGAATCAGGACAAACGGCAAAGCAACCGATCGAGCGATCAACGTGGCACCAGCGTGGACTGGCGCATTCTTGGGAACCCGAGTCGATGTTCCAAGCGCTGAGTCCAAAATGGTTTTGAACCAGGACCGACAGTTTGTCTTGCGTGCAACCCATTCTCTCGGGAAAGCCTTTCAACACGTTCCCTAAAAACACATTGCCGCCTACTTTCTTCTTAATTTCGATTGCGTTGATGCTGCCCTGCGCATCGCCCACAAAAAGCCGTTCACCGCTTCCGTCTAGGAGCACTGACTTGGGATCTAAAAACGGACTCCCCGACAGGGTAGCACGCGTGCTATTCGACAATTCACAGCGGACGAGGCGAGTCGTCTGCTTCTTTTCCACCTCATCCACGTTGATCGAGGTGACAAGTGAGTAGAGCGATTTCCCATCCGGTGCTAACGCGCAGGACATCACGTGCTCTACTGGTTTCGTGTATGCGCGATCTAGCTCTTTGGGTAGGAACGCGATCCCTACAACAATCACGCATAGACACGTCGCCATTAGCGACTCAAGAAAAGGCTTGCGCAAACTCAAGGTCGCGGCCGATAGAAATTGAGGTTGGAGCATGAGGTAGGGCAATCGTAAAAGGGGAAACAATATTACTTCGCATTAATGCGATTTCATCGCTCGTAAGCTTTCTTTAAGCGAGAGGCGGGCTGAAACATACCAGCCGTAGTTTGGGACCATTGTCCCGAACTAACAAACGGTCACGAACTAAAAAACGGACGGGACAATGGTCCCAGGGCTTTTAACATGTTCGGCAATACTGTAAAGAGGTACTTTCGCAGGATTTGTGGCCTTTTTCTAGTAACTTGGAGGTAAAGCGATGTCAGACAAGGATGTCTTGGACCGGTTCATAGCGAAACAACCGCTCACCGTTATAACCAGATGCGTGGTTGATAGCATGATTACCAATGAGCTAAATGCTGTCTTTTACGGCGCTCGTTCGCGTCAATATGAACGCGAGCAAAAATTCGATGCTGTTGCGTTGGCTGTCGCTGACATTGCGATGGGATTTGTTAAGAATCCTCGTCAAGCGTTTGAATTGCATAAGG
>JANODW010000138.1:0-9362 GCA_031412875.1 Pirellula sp.
CGACTCATCGCCAGCAGCGACGCTGGCGCATGGGTATGATCCGGTGTCGATACTTGCACGGCATCCACCGAGTCTTGCAATTGATCCAGCATCACCCTGTAGTCGCTGAACCGCTTTGCATTGGGATGCTTTTCACCCGCCGCCGCTAGTCGCAACGCATCAACATCACAGATCGCCACGATTTCGGCCTGTTTGTGGGAACTCAATGCCGCCAAATCCGATGCGCCCATCCCACCGACTCCGATGCTGGCGATGCGAAGCCGCCCCTGGCTGGCGTCGGTCGAGCTATGAACCGACCTCGCAACAAATGGAACCGCAAGCGAAAACGCGGACGCCCGCGCAAGGAACGCTCGACGTTGAATTGGTTTGGAAAGTTGGACTTCATTCATAATAAAATCTGGCTCAGATCAAAGTGCTTCTAGAAAAAACGAACCTAAAAAATGATGCAACAAGACCCGTTTGTATGCCACCGGCCTCGCCCGCTTAGCGATTGGGATAACCGCCCCTCACGCCCCTCACAACCCTCACGGCCCCTTACGACGCCGGGATGATCTGCAACGTATGCTTTACCGGGACAAGCGTTTGATGGACCGCTTCATCAAGCGAACGGTGGCTCGCAGAAAGGCTCTTGCGAAACAAACTCATGGCTTGCTTCAAGTCCTCGTCAACCTTGACCTCTTTCGGAAACGCACGAAAATCCGTAATGATGGTCTTGATCATATACGTCTCAAAACTCTGTTTGCTCGCAATCGCATCCAGCAATTTCTGGAACGGGCTATCAAAAGGTGTTTCGTTAAACTCACTGGCCAAGTTGATGCCAGCCTCCAGTCTCTCGCGGGGAAAATCCTTTTTCGCGTTGCCCCACTTCACGGTGGCGGTTGGCGAATCAAGCCCTTTCACTTTCAAAACGAGTTGATTCAAATCCGAATTGAACTCGGTAAAGGGAAGAATGCTTCGCGTGCCGCTGGACGACTTCTCGTCCCCTTGAAAACAAAACGGCCAGCGTGAACTCTCGATGTCGATAGAGCTATTGGTTGCCCCGACAACTTGATGACCACTGGTCGCTGTGCTTTTGCCTTTGAGATCAACATTGATTTCGCCGATCTTGCCATCCAACCCAAGTCCCTTCAGGAATGCATAGGCCATCAACAACTGCCCGTTGTTGCCCGGATGAAATCCGTCGCGACCACATACGTCGTATTCCTTGCCCAATTTTGCTTGCGCCTTGGTCATCGCTTCGAACATCGCCGAATGGACGTCTGCAAACAAGGTTCGCTTTTCGCGAGATAGGTTGCGATCAATGTCACGCAAATGAATCAATGTATCGTTGTATGCAATGTGAGATGGACGATCCCCCATCATTTGTCCTGGTCGAAAAAAATTCGTATCGACAGCGCCAGGCGAGCCCACGACCACGGACTTTACTCCTATCGCTTCCAACTTTTCCAGAATCTTTCGCATGTTGGTTTCGTATCGCATCCCAATCTCATCCTTATAAGGTTGATAGGATCCGTCGTTCATTCCATAGCAAAGGGTCGCCACGGTCGGTTCGAATACGCTCAGATCATTCTGCATTCTGGCCGCGAACCCGCTCGCTTGCTCTCCGCTCCACCCAAACTGAAAGACATGCAGGTCGCTCACTCCCGTACAAGCCAACAAATAAGCCTCCATGAATTTGCTGTAGAGCTTTTGTTCGGTGATCGAGTCGCCGATGATGGCGATGCGAGAACCGGGCACCACAGCCGCCGCGGGCCGTGCAGCATCTTGAGCGAACGCATGGCGAGGGGCCACAACAAACAAAAGGCTTAGTACAAACGGAAATAGCAATCGATGCATTTTGACTAGATCTCACGGGGAGGGTAGGAACGCGGCAGGAAGCCACTTCGTATTCTAGTAATTTTGAGTCCCGTCTGCGCGCACGAGAAAATCATTTTTTCGAACCATTCGCCGCCACTCACGTTTCGCGACCGAAATCGAAAGTCCCGAACGTTGCGTTCCCCTAGTTGCCGTCGTCTCCTCTCCCTGCTCAGATACCTATCATCGTCAATAAAGATTCACCACCTATCCGAGAGCACTCCATGTATCCTAAAGCCGTTGCTATGCTCCCCAAACAATCGATACTATACGGGATTTTTACCGTTCTATTGTCCGCCAGCATTGCAGGCGCCCAAGACAAAAGTGAGATCCGTCATTCCTTTTTAGTGATGGGTGCAAAAACCGCAATCATTGACGAATCGGGCCAAGTAGCCTGGGAATACCGAGGTGGCTCACGAGACGGATTCGTGCTCCCAAACGGCAATGTTCTTCTCGCCTATGGCGATCGTGTCGAAGAAATCACCCGCGAAAAACAACCTGTCTTCACCTATACCAAAAGCAAAGACAACGCCGAAATCGGCACCACTCAGCGACTCTACAACGGCAATACGCTCGTAACAGAACTCGGCGCACGTCCTCGTCTGCTTGAATTGGATTCCCAAGGGAAAGTCGTGGCGGAAGTCGCTTTGCAACCCGAGACGGACAATGCGCACATGCAAACGCGCATGGCCCGTCAGCTTCGCAATGGCAACTTTCTTGTCCCACACTTGCTCGCCTTTTCGATCAAGGAGTACTCGCCGGATGGGATCGTCGTACGTCAATACAAAACAGATCTTGACGAAATCGGCGGTCGAAAAGAGGAGAACTGGCCGTTCACCGCGATCCGACTCGACAATGGCAATACATTGGCCTCTCTCACACATGGAAATAAGGTTGTCGAGTTTGATTTCCAAGGCAAAATCGTTTGGAAAGTAACCAACCAAGACGTCGTTGGATTGTTCAAAGACCCCTGCGGATCGCAACGCCTTGCCAACGGCAACACCGTCATCGGAAGCCACGGCGCCAACAAAGGGATTGCGATGGTCGAAGTTACTCCCGAAAAGAAAATCGTTTGGTCAAGTGAACATCCGCTGGCGGCAGGCGTTCATCATTTCCAAATCCTGACGACCAACGGAAAACCAGAACCCGGTATGCCTCTGAAATAATTGTTACGTTGCTCATCAAGATCTAAAGCCATCACCCCGATCTGCGTTCGCTCGAACTTAATGCGGTTGCCGCAATCATCCCGCGCTTTGCTGGTCGGGATACTTTATGCGTCCATGATAGATCGCGGTTAGACTTTTAATCAACGAACGTCTGATGGTGTCTAAGTGCTGCAAAGTCAATCCGCATTCATCAAACTGTCCATCGAGCAGTTTCTTCATCGCGATCTGCTCAACCAAATTCTGTAGCCGCGACGCCGTCGGTTCGACCAAAGCTCTCGAGGCGCTCTCGACCGCGTCTGCCATCATCAAAACGGCAGCTTCTTTCGTTTGCGGTTTGGGACCAGGGTATCGGAAAGAGGTCTCAGAAATTTCTTCACCGTGCGGGTCTTGCTCGCTCTTTTTCGTAGCCAGACGGTAAAAGTACTCGACCAAAGTAGTGCCGTGATGCTGCTCGATGAAATCCACCACAGGAGTCGGCAATCGATGCTGGCGACCCAAGTCAGCGCCGTCTTTCACATGCGCAATGATGACCAAAGTGCTCATCGCTGGCTGCAGCGTGTCGTGCCGATTCGAACCGGGAGATTGATTCTCTACGAAATAATTGGGTTTGAACATCTTGCCGATGTCGTGAAAGCATGCTCCTACGCGAACCAATAACCCATTGGCTCCAATGCTCTCGGCCGCCGATTCAGCCAGCGCGGCAACCGAAATACTATGGTTGTACGTCCCGGGCGCTCTTTGGGCTAACTGACGCAACAGCGGATGACTCATATCGCTCAGCTCCAGCAAACTCAAATCGGTCTGCACGTCAAAAAGCTTTTCAGCAAACGGCAACAAGCCCGTCATCAACGGTCCACACAACAACACACAAACCGATTGCCACGTTGCCTCTGAAATCAACTGGACCGGGAAAATCGACGAAGTAGACGACTGGAAACTGCTGACGGCCGGCCCATCCGTGACGACCCCGCCGGTCTGGCCCGTCATGACACCCAACCCAAGTACCGTCATAAAAACAACCAACGATACGCCTGCCCCCACATAAATGAGCCGCGTTCGGGTGCGTATCCGCCCACACAAAAGGATGGAACCCGCCGATGCAGCCGCCAACGTGATGAACTCGGAAAGATCCACCCGTGTACTAAAGGCAACGAGCATGGCAAACGCAGCCATCAACATCAGCGCCGTGGGCCGCCCATACGCGATCGTGGCAATAATGGCAGAAAGGGTAATGGGCATCACCTCGGCCCGAAAAGGATCCATCGATGCAACCACCGAAAGCGAAATGCACGAAACACACAAAACGAGCATCCGGAACAGCTTCACCGTGTGCGTGACCAATGTTCGGTCCAACGATTGGAAGATGAAAAACCCACAAAGCATGTAGAGGGCTGTGATCAACCCAACAAAGGCAGCCAAGCGTTGAAACTTCTCTCGCACACTGAGATTCTCTATGTAGGCTTGATGCTCGGCCTTGAGAAGCAACAACTCCTTCTGATCTAGAATTCGCCCCAGGGGAACCAAAGCTCCAAAGGACGGATCGTATGCGATCGTAGCAGGCTTGACGTTCGCTACCGCCTCGCTTCTGGCTTGATTGCTCAAGTCTTGTCGCAGGGTCAATGTCTCCGGCAAACGGTTCGCCAAATAGTTGTAGACCATCGTTCCCAACAACTGCGACTCCGGCGTTCCAAACTGATTGCGAAACTCTCGATCGATCTTACCCTTTAAATTGATTGCGACTTCTGCAATGCGAATGCGTTGGATCTCCACCTCGATCCTCTTGGCTTCTTCGCCTGCCTTGATCACACGGATGATACGTTGATTTCCTTGTTCGATATCGTGGGCCAGGGACCTTAGCAATCCCGTCTCTTCGATCGGGTCGAGCACCTCGTGCATCGCGAAATCGAATCGGGAAATGTCCGCATCGGTCCCGAGCGTTTTTTGAATCGCTGCCAATGCTTGCTCATTGGTAATGGGAACTTCGTCAGGATTGAGTACAGAAACTCCAAAGGACGCAAGCGATTCAAGTTGTTTCTTGGTGAGCGCGGTCGTATCGGCCGCTTCACGCACCGCGAACAAAGCTTCTTTGACAGCCCCTCGCAATTGTACCAGCGGCTCTTTCTTGTTTTCATAAATCGGCAGCACTTCCCGACCCGCTTGGATTCGCAATGCATCCGTCTTCGCCTCGTCCAGGACCTTGAATGGAATGCGCGCCAGAATTGCCCGTTGCGGGATGTAACCTTTCCGATAAGCGAACGGAGGCTCCCAGCCTCGTACGCAAAGGGTCAAGAATACGGCCGCACCGATGGCAAGCCCGAGCCTCGCGATCGCTTCAAGCGAAGTGACTCGTTCGAAAAGACGACGCCACGGATAACGATCCACCTTTAAGTTGGCTGCTCGTTCGATGCGTGTCTTGGCGTTGGATGTGGAGGACATATCTTTAGTCGAGCCTAGCGATCATCGGCGGGAAAGGCTCGGCCCGGACCCGTGCCCGCGTTCCCGCCGGGATGGCGACTCGGATTCGGGCCGTGACTCGGGCCATCATACGCGGCAACAATGCGTCGAACCAACGGATGTCGCACAATATCGCTCTCATTGAGCCGTACAAAACTGATCCCCTCGATCCCCTGCAATCGCTGCACTGCATCGCGCAATCCGCTGGAAACCCCCGACGGCAAATCCACTTGTGTGATGTCTCCGGAAACCACGATCTTCGAGCCCTCACCCATCCGAGTCAAAAACATCTTCATTTGGGCAACTGTCGCATTCTGCGCTTCGTCCAATATAACAAACGCTTGATTGAGCGTTCGACCGCGCATGTAAGCCAGCGGAATCACTTCGATCAAATCCTGCTCCATCAGGAACTTCACCTGATCCAAATCTACCATTTCATTGATCGCGTCCATCAATGGCCGCAAGTACGGATTCAACTTTTCGTGCAAGTCGCCCGGCAGATAGCCAAGGCTCTCGCCCGCCTCAACGGCCGGTCGGACCAAAACCAATTTGCGAATCTGCCTCGCCTTGAGGGCTTCGACCGCTGCGGCAACCGCCAAATACGTTTTGCCACAGCCCGCAGGCCCGATGCAGAACGTCATATCATGCCCGCGAATCGCTTCCACATACGCAGCTTGGCCGTCCGTGCGCGGCTTGATCCGTCGCCCCGCATTTCCAATCTGCAACTCATGCCTCTCAAATGCCGGACTGCTAGATCCCTTCCCAGTCGCAACCGTCAGCGCGTCGGCTACCTCGTCGGGTCCCAACGTCCCCACCCGATTCACTTTGTCCTTGAGCCGTTCCAAAATTTCGGTCGCTAACCGTACCGAATCCGCTGGCCCTGAAATCCGTATCTGCCCATTGCGATGCGTGATCGCAACTCCTAGCTGATTTCGGACCAACCGCAAATTCGTGTCCTGCGGACCAAAGAGCTGCAGCGCCAAATGCGGGTCCGACAGAGTCAATGTCGATTCTGACATAGGTTTTATTTTGCTTATACAAAAGGTATCGCGCGCTCAAAGGACGAAGAGTTTCGTTCAAGTGAGTTTGGCGATTATTCCAAGATACCCAACAATAGCCGTCGGCAACAAAGAATCTGTAACATCCCAGACCCCTCCGAGCCCAGGAAGCAGTGCACCGCTATCCTTCGCCCCCACTGTCCGTTTTACCATCGACTCCAGCAGATCCCCTACAAGCCCTACCAGCGTCAGGAGCACCCCTAACAAAGCCGGCCCCCAAAAGTAGCTTCCGCAGGAGACACCGCACGCAGGCAATAGAATCCGAAGGAAAAAATAAGCGATCAAAATGCTCAACAACACTCCGCCCAACAACCCCTCCACGGTCTTGCCAGGGCTGATCGCTGGAATGAGCTTGCGACGTCCAAACGACTTGCCAGCGAAATACGCTCCCGCATCGGCAAATTTAATTATTGCAAGCATCGCAATTAAGTGAAGCATGCCTTCAAGCGAACTTCCCTGCATTCGCACCAGGAACCAAAAACTCAAACAACCCACGACATACAGGATCACAAACGAGGACAGCAACCACCCCAATGTTGTTCGCTCGGTCGCTCTCGCTATTTCTGCCGCGTTAGAAAGCACAGGCTGTTTGCTATGCCTCCAAAGCGCCTCCAAACCACTGCTACCCACACCGCACAGCACTCCAATCAGCACCCATCCCGCACGGCCTACCGGGCAATCCACCGGATAAATACGAGTCATCGCCATGCTATACCAAACAGGAAAAAGCATCACCACCGACGCCAAACCACAATGGAATAGCACACTCCCCACATTCAACGGCCACCGCTTGGAAAACAATTGACTCGCTTCGGCCGCCGTCCCAAAGGTCATGAAAAAGTAGAGCGGGATCATCCAAGCACCCGCCTGCCCGCGGATCGGATACCAAAGATCCAAACCGATCAAAAACAACGAAACAGAAATTAGCACAAAGGCGGATAACAGCCTACGATGCAGCACGTTCGATGGTTTCCTTCATGTTGGGGCAATCGAGCCAAACAAACGTTCCCATGGTTCAAAAACGCCATCCGACAATCGAACGCGTTTGCTGCAGGAAGTTTCGAAAACAAATCATGGCTACAGGACATTTTTTCTTCAAAGGAAATGGTCCCCGTCTCCACGACCACCCGCGGAAGCAACCCTGCATCGACCGCTAAACATTGAACAGAAAATGGCAAATGTCGCCATCTTGCATCACATATGTTTTACCCTCGGTGCGAAGTTTTCCCGCCAAACGGATCTCCTTTTCCGTTCCATACTTCTCTAAATCGTCGAGCGTAAACACTTCGCAGCGAATAAAACCGCGTTCAAAGTCGCTGTGGATCACCCCCGCTCCCTGCGGCGCCGTCGCACCGACGGGAATCGTCCATGCCCGGACTTCTTTCTCTCCGGCTGTAAAATAACTTTGCAGACCAAGTGTCTCATAGGCCTTTTTTGCAATTGTCTGCAACGCGGGCTCCGAAAGCCCAACCGCTTTCAACATCTCCGTCCGATCCGGCTCGTCGAGCTCCGCAATCTCGGCCTCCAGCTTGGCGCATACCGGTACCACCTGCGCTCCCACATTGTCCGCGAATGCTCGTATTTTTCCAACCAATTCGCTCGTGCCGTGCAAGTCGTCGTCATCCACGTTTGCAATGTAAAGGATCGGCTTGGCAGTCATCAAACCATAGCTCGATATCGCTTTGGCTTCGATCTCGTCCAACACCAACTTTCTCAGGGGCAACTCTTTGTTAAGATGCTCCATGCAATGCTGGATCGCAGACACACGCAACTTGGCCTCTTTGTCACCACCCCTCGCTGACCTCTCCGCTTTGGGAAGTGCATTTTCCAACGTCTGAATGTCCGAAAACATCAACTCCATTTCGATGATCTCAATGTCGGAAAGGGGGTCCACCTTGCCTCCCACATGGATCACGTCCGGATCGGCAAAGCAGCGGACCACCTGCAAGATGGCATCCACCTCGCGTATGTGACTGAGGAACTTGTTGCCGAGTCCTTGCCCCTCGCTCGCCCCTTTGACAATGCCTGCGATGTCCACCAATTTTAACATGGCAGGAATCACCTTCTGCGGACTAACCAGTTTGGCAATGCGATCCAATCGCTCATCGGGCACACTGATGATTCCTTCGTTGGGATCGATCGTGCAAAACGGATAGTTTGCCGCCTGCGCTGATTGCGAGCCCGTCAGCGCATTGAACAAAGTGCTTTTGCCTACATTCGGTAGACCTACAATTCCAGCTTCCATTTTTTAATCGATCGTCCTAGTTTTCGTGACGCAAAAGTGGGAACAAAATAACATCGCGGATACTGCGAGAGTTGGTTAGCAACATAATCAAACGATCAATCCCAATACCGAGCCCACCCGCTGGTGGCATTCCGTATCGTAGCGCCCGTACAAAGTCATGATCCATCTTTGCCATCGAATCTTCCTCAGCCATTCCATCAAGCTGCGTTCGGAATAACTTTTCTTGCAAAATGGGATCGTTCAGCTCGGTGTACGCGTTGGCCAATTCCATCCCGTGGATAAACATCTCGAATCGCTCAGCAATTTCGGGATGCCCGTCCTTGCGTTTGGTAAGCGGGCAGATGCTGGCCGGATAATCGATCACAAAGATCGGACCGATCAATTGGTCCTCGACCTTCTCCTCAAACACTTCACTCACGACCACATCCGGATGCTTGCCAGCCGGATTGAGGCCAATCTTTTTCGCCAACGCTGTGACTGCCTCCGTGTCGGACATTTTTACTCCAGTGTGCTCCTCGAACAAACTGCCATACTTCCGTCGCTGGAACGGCGGAGTGAAGTCAATATCGAGATCGCCCCATTTCA
>JANODW010000139.1:0-12132 GCA_031412875.1 Pirellula sp.
CCCTGGATTGCCTCGATAGAGGTGCGAATACGTGTGGTAAATATCTGAATTCGAGACAACGAAATCAAATCGATCGCGAGCATGGCCTTCGCTTGAGACCCAATGGCGGACACGATTTCCAGTCGACTCGACTTCAATGTGGTCCACAGGGGAGTTCAAACGCAATTCACCCCCTAATTCTTCGAAAAGTGAAACAAGCCCGTGCACCAAAGCACCCGTTCCTCCTTTAGGAAAAAACACGCCCCATTGCCGTTCGATCCAATGAATCAATGTGTAGATTGCGCTGGTGCTGTAAGGGTTTCCCCCAACAAGTAACGGATGGAAACTAAATGCCTGACGAAGATGCTCGTTCTTGAGGAATCGCGAGACCGCACCATGAACGCTCCGGTCCGCCCGCAACTTCATCAAGTCAGGTGCAACTCGCAGCATATCCCGAAAATTGAGAAACGGAACCGCTCCAAGCTCTTCATAACCTTTGTGAAAAACCCGTTTGGAATATTCGGCGAAACGTCGATAGCCCTCGACGTCGGAAGGCTCGAAATGTCGAATTTGTTCAATCAGTCTCGCTTCGTCCGCTACGTAGTCGAAAGAAGAACCATCCATCCATCGCAAGCGGTACATCGGATCAACTGGCATCAATTCAACATAGTCTCGCATGGAGCGTCCGGAAAGTTCGAACAGCTCCTCAATGCAATGTGGCGCGGTGATAACCGTCGGGCCAGCGTCAAACGTGAAGCCTTCATCGCGATAGACGTAGGCTCTACCCCCAGGTTGATCACGTCCCTCGAAACATACGGTTTCGAATCCCATCGACTGCAAGCGAATCGCTGCTGCCAATCCGCCAAAGCCACTGCCGATAACCGCGGCACGACCGCGTGTTCCAAGCTGGCTTGGAGCAAGCCGATTGCAACTCTCAATTTCATCGCTATCCCTGACCGAATTGCTTGGCTTGCTAACCAGCCCCGCCGGCAGGGCATTCTCACGCTTAATAGAAGCTAGACTTGATCGCGAGGTTTGCATTTTTTTCCTTCCACCAAGACTTCTTCTGGGTTTGAAATGCGACTCAGCACCGTTTTCATTTCTTCGAGGGCTCGAGGGTTTACCCCGTGATCAGCGAGTCGGCGAAACTGGACGTGGATCCGTTTATGAATCGCAGCATCGCCACAGCTCTCGGCATGCGAAAGCAATTGAGCAGCCAAACGCGAAAGGGAACGTGGATTTGGATTGCAATCCCGTAGCTGCGCCGACAAAGCCGCGAATTCGCTGGGCGAGCATACCGAATGAGCCCAAGCCCATGGCCAAGTGATCCGGGCGTTGCGTAGATCCTCCAATCGCATGGTTTGAAACTCGTTGCTGTCACTGTTCATCGACCTCAGCTCTTCCAGATCGTTTCGCATCTGCAAAGCAATCCCGACTTGCATCCCAAATTGCGTCAAGGCCATGCGAAGGGTGCGGTTTGCCCCTGCCGACACTGCGCCAAAGGTCGCCGCCATCGAGACCAGACTACCGGTCTTCAAGCGACTGATCTCGGTGACGATCTGCCGGATATGCGATGGTTCTATTTGATCAACGCGCGTCCCCAGATCCAAGGACTGACCGCGATGGCACCGCAATGAGGTTCGAACAAGTTGCTGCACCAAGCGATTTTGCATTTTGAGATTCAACGCATTGTCAAACAGCTTCTCAAGGGATTGAAAGTACATCCAGTTTCCCGCGTTCAAGGCGAGCGACACTCCAATTTGCATGTGCAGGGATGGCTGTCCCCGTCGCATCGGCGATTCGTCTTGAATATCGTCGATGACTAACGACCCTGCGTGAAGCCATTCAATGGCTTCACCGATACATGGAGGCAACTGCCCCGATCCGCCTGCCATTGCAAAGGCCAACTCAACGACCGACTTGCGTATTCGCTTCCCCGTTCGGTCTAAAAACTGCTCCGCTGGTTGGGTAAGATTTTTGCATACTAATCGATCACAAACTTTGGATCGATTCGGATTCGGAACGGACTGTTCTAGGCGATCAGCGATGCTCATATACCCATCTCCTTGAGCGAATTGGTTTCTGATTTCAGGTGAGATCTCGAAGGCACGCGACCGACGGTAGGTAAAAATGAACTCAAGAATCGAATAGGCTGGAGACCACCTGGGGGCAAACCAATAACCACTCGAAACGCGTCTCGCCAAGTAAACTGATGCGAGTAAAACCGGGCTATCGCGTCGTTCGAAAGGACCCTGTAGAATCGCCGGAAAATTTGGTAACGAGTCGACGGTTTTACAAGTTGAAACAGCAGCCGATTCAAGAACCGGCCAAACTGAGAGCGCGTTCTATGGATCGCAGCGAGCTTCAACAATTCCAACTCCGCGGATTCGGGTGTCGATCTTGCAACGGCTTCTGCGAATGCAATCGCAAGAGGAAAAGAATAGCCTGTGGCAGCGTGGAACCAGCCGCCTGCATAGCCTCCTCTGAGCGCTTGAGCAGCCCCGGTTTTGAACTGCCCGTTCGTTCCGGGTAGCAGTTCTGAGCTGATCGGCATAGGCAAGATTCCATGCTCCTCGCGCACGATCGACCAATCTACAACACCCATCGCAACGAGATACCTTCGCACCTGAGCCAAACACTCGTCTCGATCGATAGCCGAATCGTTTGCAAATCTCGTATCCTCGACAAGGACTCGCCGAGGCTCAAATGGGAGACTGTAGATGAATCGAAATCCGTCTGACTGATCGACGCGATCATCCATCACGATGGGACCATCAAAGGGCCAGTCGGATTGTAGGAGGATCTCAAATCCCCAAAACTTTTGATAGCCGCACGACGAATAGGAAAGTGCACTCGATGGAACAGGACCGCGACAATCCAGAACCAGTCGTCCCGAAAAAGTCTCCCCTTTTGAAGTCATGATTGCATTTCTGGTGATCTCCGTGACATCGGTGTTGGTGCGAACGACCGAAGCCCCACCATCCCCTACCGAACGCATTACCATGGAAGCAAAGTGTTCCGAGGAGATGGATGCATACGAAAGGTTTATTCTTTTCTCAAATCGCTTCAATCGCACTTGATAACTGGGCCACCGATACTCGACTAAAGATGCCAACCACGCATCGGCTGTCGCAGAGACATCCTTGGGATGGAACGACCAAGTGTGATTTCCACCGAGCCGCTCGCAACGCTCGACGACCAGCACTTTTGCTTGTGGCTGATAGTGCTTGAGGGCAAGCAGCACTAACCCGCTTTGCAAGCCTCCGCCAACAAGGATGTAGTCGAACTGGGATGTACTCATGCTGCACTCGGATGGTCAAGATTGCCCTCGAATCGAGAGCGACGGATCAAACTCGGCATTAAATCGTGCAAAACCAAATGCGGTACCGCCATTCCGGACAGGCCTAGGAATAGTGTTCGCATGATTTCTACATTCAACTCACGACCGCTGCTCCAAAACCAAGCGCCTACTCCACACAAGCCGATGGCGCCCAACGACATTGGTGACGATGCCATGACCAGTTGCTTGAGCGTCATACAATGGTCCTTCATCAATTGACTCCATCCTCGAATCGAATGCCATCCGCAAAAGAAAAGACAAAATGAAAGAGGGATGGGGGTCGACGCCAACATGGTAATTAAAAATATATGTCGAAATCCGCGAGTAAACCCTCCATGTGCTCGCGCCAATGGCGATGCAATGGAATAGAAGATCTCGGAGAATGCCAAGGGTGCAAATAGAATCGCCAATATCTGCGTCCAAAATACGATCGACTCACTCGAGGCACTTATCCCAGCAGGGATGATGGCCTGCAAAATTTGTTGCATTTCATCAGGTCTCGCGAGGGCTGGGATCCAAATCACCCATCCACCGGATGCAATCGCAGTGAGCGAAGTCCACGCCACCGATTTTCCGATGAAACCGTAGCTTGCTCTATCCTCGCGGCCAAAATGGTGAGCAGAGATCATAAAGAAGCTCATCGCAGTCAAAAGCGGACACAACAGCCATCCGACAATGGTCATTGCTGCTATCATTAGATATGCAGCAAAAAATGGAACGAACCACAACCGCCCACAAAGAGTCGAAAACAATCGATTACCCTCTAAGTGATCAAGCCCACCGTGGGGGACTCCTATAACACAAACGCCTATTACCATGGCGACCGTCAAGGAAATCGCATTGAGGGGTACCTCAAGCTGCCCTAACAACACCGCGCAAAAGCAAATTGCCATAAAAATGTAATTGTGCATTCGGCTCCTACAACCTCCTGTGGCATAGAAATCCAGCCTGTGGATGCCTTAATAAACACAGACTGCAAGCCTATGCCACCGGTTCGAATCTAGCTGCAGTGGACCACTAAACGGATGTTGCCATGGGTGCGCGTACGGAGTCCGTGAACCCCTTGCTTTTTGCTCGTGCGATGAAGTAAATCAAGACACCGAATCCAGCTTTAGCAGTCATGTCCGCAATCGCGTAACCCACTTGAAGTCCTACAATTCCGCCGCCATCGACCGCACCACCCGCCTTGGCTGTTAGCGCTTCAACCGTTCCTCCCATCGCATACGCAATCGGATACACGGCCCATGTCACGAGAAGGACCAATCGAGCGATCTCAATCAATCGCCGAGCGGCTACCGGTTGTGTCTCTAACGACTTTGTCAGTTCGACCCACAAAACAAAAAGAATGTAGAAGAAAGGGATCGAGGACAAAACGCCCCAAACCACGCGCATCGTCCAACCTTCGGGTGTCGAGATTACTTCGCCGGGATACCCCAAAGCAATCATCAGCGCGGCTGCAATTACGAGTCGAGTCAAAAGCGAAGTTGCCTTGACCCTCTCTAATCTTAGGACAGAAACCAGTTCAACCATCAGCAGGGGTACGGTCAGGATCCAGTCTGCGTAGCGATAAAAATCGTTGAATGCAGCTCCGCTTCCTTTGTAAGTGCCCCCCGCCAAGGTGTACGCATCCTGCCAAGAATGGCGGATCATGAAATAGTGATAACACGCAATGCTCACAACTAAGCCAGAAATCATCAACGCGGGCCGATACTCTTCGTCGACGGATGAACGCGACATAAAGAGAAACAGGGCTGCAGCGCCCATCGTGGCAACAGTCATCGAAAAAATGTTATCGACAATGTTGAACTGAAACACAGAGAGGTCAGGCATTGCGCCCAACAATGACGGTACAACGTGTAACACGGCAAGGCTCCATTAGAGGAAGTGAGTAGAAGTTTTCCTTTCATCCGCAACTCGAAAGGATGTGATAACACCATAGGTTGGTGGCAAGGGGGATTTACCCAACGAACCCGTTTCGGTTGGTACGGGCGGAGCATCTTCCCAAAACCTTGAACGAATTCGGCGGTAAAAACGTTTCACGACGGTTCTTGATAGTCGCCTTTTGCTCCGCAAAAGTGTGTTGTGGGCCGCTACTTTCACGGAGTGAAAGGCGACTATGGCGACTATGGCGGGAGGGGCTTCGTGACAATCTGTGAGACTTCGCGAGCGATCATGAGATCTTCTTGAGTCTCAATCACTAAGATTCTTGCAGGTGACAATTGTGTTGCAATATCCACATCCGGTTTGGCCGTGGTATTTAAGTGATCATCAAGGTGGAGTCCAATGCAGTTTAGCCCATGGCAAATCGTGGCTCTTTGTTGAGACGAGTTTTCACCAATCCCAGCGGTGAAAACGACCGCGTCGACACCGCCCAGGGTGACAGCAAGCCCTCCGATGGTCGACCGGACGCGATCGCAAAAGATCGCCAAAGCTAGACCAGCACGCAGGTTACCAGCCGCAGCGGCGATCTCCAATTTCTTGACGTCGCTCGAGATCCCTGAAATACCCAATAGCCCTGAGCCTCGGTTCATCACTTGGTCGACTGCGTCCATGGACAGTCCGTGCTCCCGGACCGCTGCTACCATGATGCCTGGGTCAATCGACCCAGGGCGCGTTCCCATAACCAGTCCGTCCAGAGGCGTAAACCCCATGGAGGTTGCGATAGGTCGTCCACCCGCAATCGCTGAAGCGGAACATCCATTTCCGAGGTGACAGACCACGAGCCGCAAACCCTCGTATCCCCGTCCAAGTATTTCCGTCGCTCGCACTGCGCAATACGCATGACTGATGCCATGAAAGCCAAAGCGTCGTATACCCCATTCGGAATACCATTCGTAGGGAAGTGGGTAAACAAAAGATTTTTCAGGCAAAGTCGCAAAGAACGCGGTATCGAAAACAGCGACTTGAGGAATTCCCGGTAAAGAGGTTTCCGCCGCGACGATCGCTTCATGCGCACTCGGGTTATGCAGCGGCGCCATTGGAGCAAGGTCTAGGATGGCTTTGCGAACGGAAGAATCGACCAAAACACTTTTTGTAAAATGCGTCCCGCCGTGCACAATACGATGTCCGACGGCAATCACTTTGATACCGATGGCGAACTGGACTTGCATCCATTCCGTCATTGTTCGAATAGCAACCCGCACCGCATCACCGTGCGACGTCACGTCCACTGCCATGCGGGTATCTCTGGCAATGATCGAACTGCCAGCAACGCTCGTACCAGCGTTGCGATTCGACTTTAGCACGAGAGTGTGTTCGTCCGCGTTGATCGACCAATCGATTGAGCCACGGCATAGGATTTCTCTATTTTCGATTGCGTAGATCGCGAATTTGAGGCTGCTCGACCCGCTATTCACGACCAGGATGCAGTCGACGGAACTCACTTGGTCTCGCCCCATCTCCAGTTCCGTATCTCGGGCATGTCTTCGCCCCGTTCGGCAATGTACTGTTTGTGTTCACAAAGCTTGTCGCGAACAGCCTGTTTGGCATAGGCGGCTTTCGCGCCCAGCCCAGGCACACGATCGATTACATCGGCGACTAAGTGGAATCGATCTAAGTCGTTGAGTACAACCATGTCAAAGGGGGTGGTCGTTGTTCCCTCTTCTTTGTATCCGCGAACGTGGATGTTTTTATGGTTATTTCTTCGATAGGTTAGTCGATGGATAAGCCATGGATAGCCGTGAAACGCAAAAATCACTGGCTTGTCGATGGTGAACAAAGAGTCAAAGTCTTCATCGCTCAAGCCATGGGGATGTTGGCTACGAGGTTGAAGCTTCATCAGATTGACGACGTTGATTACGCGAATCTTTAACTCTGGAAAGAACCCGTGCAAAAGCTCTACGGCCGCTAGCGTTTCGAGTGTCGGCACGTCTCCGCAACAAGCCATCACCACATCCGGTTCCATGCCCTGATCGTTGCTTGCCCACTCCCAAATTCCGATTCCAGAGTGAGTGTGCTTAATCGCTTGGTCCATGGTAAGCCATTGGGGCGCTGGTTGCTTGCCTGCGATGATCACGTTGACATAGTTTCGGCTCCGGAGGCAGTGGTCGGTGACACACAAAAGGGTGTTTGCATCGGGCGGCAAGTACACACGAATGATCTCCGCTTTCTTATTGACAACATGGTCGATAAAGCCCGGATCTTGGTGACTAAAACCGTTGTGATCTTGCCTCCACACGTGCGATGTGAGGAGATAGTTGAGCGACGCGATGGGTCGACGCCACGGGATGTGCCGCGTTACTTTTAGCCATTTCGCATGTTGGTTAAACATGGAGTCAATGATATGGATGAACGCCTCGTAACACGAAAAGAAACCATGCCTTCCGGTCAGCAAGTAGCCTTCGAGCCAGCCTTGGCACTGGTGTTCGCTCAGCATTTCCATGACCCTGCCATCATGTGAAACGTGTTCGTCGTCTGGAAGGATTTCAGCCATCGACTCGCGGTCAGTCACTTCGAAAACGGAATTCCACCGATTCGAAGCCGTTTCGTCTGGACTAAACACTCGGAAATTTTTGGACGGTCCATTGAGCTTCATCACATCGCGAATCATTTGCCCTTGGATGCCAGTGGATTCGGCATCCACGCAACCCGGATGCGTCACGTTTACTGCATAGGAACGGAAATCAGGCATGAGCAGCTCTCGCAGCAAAACGCCCCCATTGGCATGGGGATTGGAGCCCATGCGACGCGCTCCAACCGGTGCGAGTTCTGCCAAGTCTGGTTGGAGTGTTCCATTGGCGTCAAAGAGTTCCTCGGGCCGGTAGCTGCGTAGCCAATCCTCTAGAAAACCAACGCGCTCGGGGTGCTTCGCGATGTCCGCGATGGGCACTTGGTGGGATCTAGACTTGCCCGTTATTTTCTTTCCCTCCAAAGCGACAGGCCCCGTCCAACCTTTCGGGGATCTCAAGATAATCATAGGCCAACGGGGGCGTTCGGTGAAGCCATTTGTTCGGGCTCGCAATTGGATGCTGCGGATCTCTGCGATCACCTTATCGAGTGTTGCGGCCATCGTTTGGTGCATCGCTTCCGGATCGTCTCCTTCCACGAAGTACGGTGTGTATCCGTATCCACGCATGAGATGTTCCAGTTCTTGTCGGCTGATGCGCGCCAAGACGGTGGGACCGGCTATTTTGTAGCCATTAAGATGCAAGATCGGAAGCACCGCTCCATCGCCGACTGGATCTAAGAACTTGTTGGAATGCCAACTTGTTGCGAGCGGCCCCGTCTCCGCTTCACCATCACCGATGACACAGGCGACGATCAAGTCGGGATTGTCGAATACTGCACCAAAGGCATGCGATAGCGAGTAGCCTAACTCCCCACCTTCATGGATTGAGCCCGGGGTTTCCGGAGCCACGTGGCTCGGAATCCCACCCGGAAACGAGAACTGCTTAAAGAGGCGTTGCATTCCAGCCTCATCCTGAGAAATACTGCTGTAAATCTCGGTGTAACTCCCTTCCAGATAGGTGTTCGCAACCAACCCCGGCCCGCCATGCCCTGGGCCCGCAATGTATATCATGTTGCAATCGAATTGGCGGATAACCCGATTGAGATGCACATATATAAAATTCAATCCAGGGGTCGTTCCCCAGTGCCCCAGTAGTCGCGGCTTGATGTGATCCAGTTGGAGCGGCTCGCGCAGAAGAGGATTTGATAAGAGATAAATTTGCCCAACAGATAGGTAGTTGGCCGCTCGCCAATACGCATCCATTTTCGCGAGCAATTCTAAAGACAATGGCGCGGCCGAGTTGACCTCGAACGCTGATTCCCTATCTACCGTGCTTTGCATCTTAACCGACCAATCGTTTCACAAAGAGTAACACAATCGCGATGGCTAGGCCGCCGACAGCAATCCAAGTCCATACCGGCATTGTCCGGAATCCCTTCATGCGTTCGATCATAATTCGTACCCTTCTACTTTCGCGACCACCTATACAATCCCGTTTGAAAAGCAAGAGAGCAAAACACGTACCAAGCTCGGTAACCCTTCATGCCATCCTAGTGGACTTGAGTGCGTGATGTGCCGCAAGAGCTCACCTGCCCTATCCAAACTCATTCTCCCCTTGTTTTTGGACGACCCGATTTGAACGCCTAACTGCTCGAAGTCCTGGCACACTATGGTACCTATTACCGCAGTTGGCACAGTTTTGTTCCAGCGGGACAAGCAGCAAAGGTACATATTCTTCCCTTTTGCTGGCCAAGACGCTTTTAGGTCCGTTCGGTATAGCAATTGCATCAAATGCATTCACTGGATCGTGAGGCCCAACCCAACCGGCACTCCACTCGCTGCGCACTGCATCGAATTTCGAACCGTCACGCAATCCCATTGGAGGAAAACATGAAAGCGAAAGAAAGTCCCCAGCAAAACAGTTTGTACCAGCATTGGAAGGAAGAACACCAACAACTAAACCAGTCCATCGCCGAACTGTCTGAATGGTTAGCTGTTCAGACCAAATTGCGAACCACCCAGTTTCTCGAGACCGTTCGCAAATTGTCCGAGCTGAATGACCAACTGCAAGACCATTTTACCCGCGAAGAGGCATTGAGCGACCAAATTTGCGAAGCGTGTTGCCATCCGTCGCCTGAAGCGGAAGCCGTTCGACGTCAGAGCGATCGCGATCACAACGACATCTCCAATCGATTGAAGCATTTGATTGACCGAATGCAAGATGCCAGCGCGGAACAGGACGCGTGGAAAAGTAGCGTTCATGAACTCGGCTTGATTTTGGATCTTATAGAGCAACATGAGGAACAGGAATCCGAAAGTGTCTGCTGTTTGCTTCCCCGCACCTGATCGACAACGGAATTGAGAACGAAAATGAAACGCATCTTAATCATCGCAATCCCTGCAGTGGCTATTCTCCTAAGCGTCGTTCGGCTACACGCGACTGCCCAGCCCGAACCGGCGCAGGAAAAGAAAGGAGATGAATTGAAAACGTTCATGCAACTGAAATTGGATCACGCCAAAGGGATCCTAGAAGGGCTCACGACAGAGAATTACGAACAGATTGCAAAAAGCGCGCAAGCGCTGAACGCCCTGAGCCTCCAAAGCAGTTGGAATACCTACACCACGTTGGACTATCTCGACCACAGTTCCGACTTTCGCCGCGCGATTCATGAACTTACCAAAGCAGCCCGAGAAAAGAATTTGGACCGGGCAGCTTTAGGCTATGTAGGTTTGACGGTACAGTGCATCGAGTGCCATCGTTACTTACGGCAAAAAGATGTGGGTGTCTCCGACATCAGTATCCCGCGTTAACATGCATCGGTTTTGCTGCATTCGACTCTCGATGCGATTCCTCCACATCACACAAACCAGAGCCTCATGGTCATCCGTCTCCATCAAACGGGGATCTCGAAGACGATCGTCGCCCCCGAATGATCGGTAGTCGATTCGCCCACATATATGCGACCGCCGTGCGCTTCGAGAATCCGCCGGCAGATAGCCATTCCCAATCCTGTACCCTTTGTTTTGGTTGTATAAAAGGGCTCAAAGATTCGCTCCTTTTGCTCGTCGGTCAAGCCAGGACCTTGATCTGTGACTTGAACCCGGATCGCTTTGGTTTTGCCTGACCCGAAGGAGCTGCATTGGACGGTAATTTGAGAATCCTTGGGGGCAACGGATAGGGAATTCTCGAATAGGTTCCGAAGCACTTGGCCCAATCGATGTTTGTCGCAGAAAACTTCGCTGTGTTCACCATGCACGATCAATTGGACCTGCGACACTCGCCAATGGTCAGCCAAATTCCCCCAGACCTCCGCGCATAATTTCGGGATGTTTTGCTTAGATCGCTCCAATTGGATCGGAGCGGCATAGTTTCGGACTTCTTCGTAGAGTGTCTGCAGTTCGATCATCGCAGACCGGGAGCGTCGTACGAGATCCTGCTGTTCTGGAGCGGATTCCAGATCGAGGCTTAGCATGTCCAAACAGGCGCGCGATCGCTGCAGGGCATTGCGACTTTCATGGGCCAAGCCGGTCACCATTTGTCCGATGGCCGCTAGCCTTTCACTTTGGATAAGTTTCTCCTGCGCGGTTCGCAATTCTGCTTCGCTCTGACGCCGTTCGGTCATGTCTCGCATGATCCCTGCATAAAGTATTCGTTCTCCGATTTTTACTTCGCTCACTGCCAAGTCGATTGGGATGAGCGTACCATCTTTCCGCATGCCAATCACTTGCCGCCCTACGCCGATGATGGCAGCTTTGCCTGTCTCTTTGTATCGACTCAGATACGAGTCGTGGGCAGAGCGATCGGGTTCGGGCATGAGCATGGAAATGTTATTGCCGACGACATCGATTGGCAAAAAGCCGAAGAGCTTTTCGAACGCTCGGTTCACATGCAGTACGGTGCCTTTGTCGTCGATCGTTACGATTGCATCGACGGCGGTAACCAGGATCGCCGCCAGAATTGCGGCTTCTTCGGATAGACCGGTTGTCGCGCCCTTTTGCAGGTTTTCATTTTCCATCGCCTTGATCCTGCTGGGTTTTTTGGTGGTTTGTTAGCGCTAGCCAATTAGGCTTGAGCTCGATTAACATATCGCGAATTGCTTTGCGTTGCTCTTGATCCAATCGAATGCTACTGGGTAACTCCTTTTTGCCGTTCAACAGGGACGTCATCTCAGTGCGAATGTACTGGGCGACCGGCGCGGGCAACGCGTCGAATTGCGGGGAAAGGATCAGGTAGCTGCAAGGATATCGAAACAGTCGTCTATGTAAATCCAGTTGATAAAAAGACCTCCCTTTGGTATCGGTTGGCCCTCTTGCTGAAAACTCTGCGGCGTAACGGCTGGACCCTTTTATGGGTGAAGACAATTCG
>JANODW010000140.1:0-2659 GCA_031412875.1 Pirellula sp.
CGAGCCGCACACAGCGCGATGCATCCATCGGATCTGCATTGGCACCCTCAGCAATCCAATCGTGGAGAATCTTATATGCCACATCCCCTTTGCTTAATTGCTTTCCACCTCCGTGGGGCACTTTCATCATCGGCTTGAGCAACAGCAAGCTCTGGTCAGGATCGATCACGTTGACGCGTCGACCGAAGTCTTCGCGAATAAGAGTCAGCTCATCGAGCGATCGATCAAACGCGCGCAGGGATAGTCGAAACTCACCTTTGCCACTCGGTGAACCATGGCACGCACCCGAGTTGCACCCTTGCTTGGACAGGGCAACGAGAACCTCCGATTCCAATGCAGCGGGACGTTTCTTTTCAAAGCGCACCACCTTGACCGGGATCGCTTGAGTCGTCTCACCGATTTGAATGCGGAGCTCGGTGGTGCCATTGGCAACCGGGAGGACCTGATTGTTTTGGATCTTGGCGATAGCGGGATTCAATGAAACCATCGTAATTTCATGAGTCCAATCGCGACTTTGGTCTTTGGAATCCAAACCGGTCACGACAACCGACTGCTGAGCAGTGGCCCCATCCAATTCGATGGAGGAAGGAAATACCTCTAGCTTTTGAGGCCGATCGACCCACTTCACTGGCAGTGGAACAATCTCGTAGCGAACACGGTCCTCTATTTCCGCAACCACCAGAATTGGCAATTGAGAAATCTCCCCGTGAATGGGGTTCGACTCTTCGGCAGGCTGAGTGAGAGACAACGTGAGGGTGTCTTTATCCGGTTTCGCTGTTAGGCTCCAGCCCGTTGGGAGCAAACTCCCATCGAGCGAAACCCCGGACTTGAAATCTTTCTTCACTCGGTTGATGTTCAGGATTGTGGAATGCGTTCGAGCATTGCGATCGAACAAAATCTTTTCGGTGGGAACCACCTCAAACCATTTCGGTGAGGTGTTCGTGCCCGCCATGATTAACTGTCCGTCGGCAAACACTTCAGGACTTAGAACGTAGGGTTCTTTCAGTCGCATCAACGCTTTGCTTGAGACTTCGCATGCAATCCCGCCATTGCCTACCGCTTGAGCTCGCATTCGAAGCAGTGAAAAGTCGCTATGTGTCCAACCCTCTTTCGCAAGAATGATAGCTCGGTGCTCGGTCGCTCCGGCCGCAATCCGAGGATTCAAAATCCGTACTCCACAGTCTTTGTCGTCGAAGCCAAGTTCCAACTCCCCATCGTAACCCATTCGGGTTATTCTCAATTCAAGCGCGCAGCCACCCGAGCTTTCTTCTATCGCGAACGCTTGCCGACCCTTGGGATCCGATTTGATCGCGATCGCAACACTGGCTACGGGGTGAGCTTCAATCCAATATCCAAACTCGCTACTACCTCGCTTAAGCAGATCGGCTACCTCCAACCGGTATTCGCCGTCGTCCGGAACGGTATATTCAAAACTCCATTCGTCTAAATCATTTACCGATGTCTCTGCAAGTTTTGCACCGGCTCCATTGAAGAGCTGCATCTGGAGCAACGTAGCACATCCCAAGCTACGCGTTCGAGAAGAAAAACGCATGACTTGTCCCTTCTTGCCTCGTATCCAATAGTTGTCACGCTCCTCGGGATGCTCCAAGCGGCCGCTGATTCCAAAGGGTGCATCCCATACCTCCCTAGGCTTTTCATTCCCGCTCTCAGCGTTGGCTGACTCCCTATGCTGTGGCCAGGGACTGACGAAGACGTTTTTCCAAGCGGTGGAACGTCCGTCTGCAAAGCGCGAGCATACCGTCAAGAAATTCCCGGCGGCCGTCGATGGGCACGCTATATCAAAGCTCACAGCCCTAGAACCGTCCGGGCCCATGAACTGGATTGCTGTATTCTCGCCATCCCGCACCGCTAACGGAAACGAGTGATGAACGATTGGGAAGTCACCGATGCGAAGATGGTATTGCCCTCCGGCGTCGTAGTGGCTTTCACCGATTTGCAAAACGTACTGGTCCGTTCGCTGAAACGTAAAGCTAAAGCGGCACTCAGGCCCAACGGAATCATCATCCGCCACATGCAAAACCTGACCATCCGAACTGAGCAACCGCACGATCGGATCCATGCGTGAGTGGATCGATTGCGTGAGAACTTCGAATGCGACACGCTGCCCTGCTTCGGCTGGAAATCGATAGTGGTCTGACTTGGCGCCGTCGCTTGTGCCATCGATGGCGCAAAAATTGCCTACTGCTTGAGCGGTTTCGGACGAATGGTTGCTTCCGTTATCGCTGATGGTGGGCAAGTCGTCGATCAACAGAAACTTTGACGCCAGGGGCCCGCTGGGAGAGGCAATCGACAAACCGAATACGCCTGGTTGGCTGTTGCTGGGAACCTCGACGGCGATAGTCGCTTCCTGTTCAGTCATTTTCTCAATAGCAACGCGAACGTCCTTTCGGTTTGACAAGACACGCAGAGGGGTAGGCAATTTGTTGCCTCGCACTGTTAATGTCGTGGGTACTCCAGGCTGGCATGAAGTGGGTTGTACCGTGGTCACGGATTGGGAAAAGCTATGCGGTAGGCAAACCGCGCTCCAACATGCAATCAACAGTCCGCGAAGGATTAACACGGCCAGGGTCTTCGGCTGAAAAATGCGAGAGGATGCAATAGACTGACTTGACGAACGTACGTCATCCGAGCAGGAAAA
>JANODW010000141.1:0-3648 GCA_031412875.1 Pirellula sp.
TCGACGTCACGGCGCACGGCCATGGACACCGAACCGAGCGACAAAGCCCGCGGCACCCTCTTCGTCGATCAACCTCTCGAATCTCCACGCTCGCAAAAAGGGACTCAACCAGAATTGACCAGCAAAGCGTACGCTGGATCCAAGGGTTTGATCGATCTGGGATTCCCGCTGGACAAGCCCACAAAAAGCGTCGATGCGCCGATCGCACGCGAGGTTGCAAGCCCGCAAGCGACCTCCAAAACGAGCGCCGGTTCGCTCGCGAGCAACTCTGCAAGCCAGTCCACCTCCAGCCGAAACCCGTCCCAAGCAAACGAAATTCAGAAAATATCGCCACCTGCAAGCTCGCCCAAATTAGAAGCGCGAAACGCATCGATGGAATCGAATGCGGCACTCAAAAACACGATTTCGAAAGTTCCAGTGGCGACCGCATCCATCCGACGCGAAATGAGCGCGCCCGGTGTGCGTGTGACGGTCAATGGTCCAAGTTCCCTTTTGGTAAACGATCCTGGCAGGTTCGAAATTGTCGCAAAGAACGAAGGTTCCGAATCCTTGAACGGTTTGATCGTCCGCGTCGCGGTTCCTACGCATGTTTCTGTTTCGGACGTCGCGGTTACCGATGGAACGGCTCTCCCTGAAAACGATCAAGAAGGCAACACCATCATCTGGGAACTCGGACAAATCCCAGCAGGCAGCACCAAAACAGCCGTGGTCAGTCTCAAGACTCCTAAACCTGAACACTTCGCCCTAGGGGTCGAATGGACGGTTATTCCACAAAGTGCGGAAATGCAAATAGACGTCCAACAACCTCAATTGGCCATCGCGCTCGAAGGGCCTTCGGAAGTCGTATACGGCAAGCCTCAACTGTACCGCATTCGAGTTCGCAACACAGGCAATGCCGAAGTCAGGAATGTCGCTGTAGCCATGTCTGCGGAGCCCTATGGTAGCAACCAATCCGACATCGGTGATATCAGCGCAGGCAGCGAACGGATTGTAGAAGTCGAATTGACCTTCCAGCAGTCCGGTACTCTGCCCATCGTCGCTACCGCAATCAGCGACGTGTCGAAAGTCGACGCGAGGGCTGCGATCGACGTGCAAGTCAGGCAGTCGGAATTGGTAGCCCAGTGGTACGGACCCACCGAGTTCTATCAAGGGAGCGTCGTCGACTATGAGCTCGAACTGAGCAATACAGGCGCCATCGCAGCCGTCGGCACAAACTGCATCGTAAAACTCCCCGCAGGTGCCGAAGTTGTATCCATGCCTCCGAGCGCCACCCGGAGCGGTGATTTCATCAAATGGGATGTGATGAAAATCGAACCCAATGAAAAAGTGAACATCCCGCTACGTTTGAGTCTCTCCAGAATTGGAGACAACCAGCTTGCATTCGTCGGTACGTGCGTTTCCTCCAACGAAGCAAAAGCCGAGTTCAAAACGCATATCGACGCCATCGCCGATTTGCATCTGACCGTGGTCGATCCTGTCGCACCCGCACCGGTTGGCCAACCTGTTATTTACGAAGTTGTCATCGCAAACCGAGGCAAAAAATCCGCAAACGATATCGAGGTGATCGCGCAATTCTCAGAAGGTATCGAGCCGGTTCGCGTGGATGGACACACGGGACGTATCGTTCCAGGCCAAGCTATATTCAACGTGATTCCATTGATCGGTGCCAATGAAAAGTTGGTGCTCCGGATCCATGCCGAAGCGTCCAAGCCAGGCGTACACCGCTTCCGCGTCGAAGTGAAAAGCAAAGGCAGCGACACCGACTTGCTCGAAGAAGAGTCGACGCGATATCTCGCCACCAGCATCAAAGGCGAACGTCGCTAAGCCATCTCAAAGCAAAAACGGAATGCGACACCCATCTTGAGCTATGCTGGCTGGCTGGCTGGCTGCCTGCCTGATGCATGCTCAAATCGTAACGACGGGAAGTAAAACGACCCGATAGACAATCGCGTTTTCTGGTACAACAATGGGAATTGGGATTCTGCTCCTTCCCCGCAAGGTCTAATCTTTTCCTGTCCATTCCTTTCCATTCGGAACCAGGCACTATGCTTCGATCGCTCATTTCACCGCTTTGCATCTTTCTCGTGTGGGCAAGCATTTGCCAAGCCCAGTCTGCCAGTCCCCTGCGAGCGTTGATCATCGATGGCCAAAACAATCACGCGGATTGGCCCAAGACCACGATGTTGATCAAAAAGGTTTTGGAGGACACTAAACGCTACAAAGTGGATATTGCCCGAACCAAGTACACGTACAACGGAGACGAGCTCTTGGCCAAGTACCCTCTCAACGACGGGATCGTGCGAGAGTCCAAAAAGAGTGGAGTGACAGACCCGGACTTTAAACCGGACTTCTCCAAGTACAACGTGGTCATCAATAATTTTGGACACGGAGCAGCCCGTTGGCCGGAAGCAACCAATGCTGCTTTCGAAAAGTATGTCGCGAACGGAGGGGGAGTTGTGATCTTGCACGCAGCCGACAACAGTTTTGGAGACTGGCCAGAGTACAACAAAATGATCGGCCTGGGCGGTTGGGGCGATCGGAGCGAAAAAAGTGGCCCCTACGTATACTTCGACTCGCAAGGGAAGAAGGTGGTGGATAACGCAGTCGGCAAAGGGGGCAGCCACGGTTCGCAACACGAATTCTCCGTCGTCGTTCGCGACAGCGAACATCCCATTACGAAAGGACTGCCAAAATCCTGGCTCCATACCAAGGATGAACTCTACGATCGACTGCGTGGCCCAGCCCAAAACATGACGATCCTTGCTACGGCCTATTCGTCCAAAGAGAACGGCGGAACGGAGCGGCATGAACCGATGATCATGACCATCGATTACGGCAAGGGACGTGTCTTCCATACGCCGATGGGACACGCGGTTTATTCGATGGAGTGCGTCGGATTCATGACGGTGCTGGTGCGAGGAACAGACTGGGCAGCCACGGGTTCGGTAATCGATCCGACCGTCCCCGAGGACTTCCCAACCAACGAAAAAACTTCGCAACGCAAGTTTGAATGATGCCTATGGACCTGCAACCGACCGGTTTAAGACTGACTGAAAATCGCTCCCTCGAGATCACTTGGAGCGATGGCGCTATTCTGAATTATCCCTTCGGATTGCTGCGTCAGGCTTGCCCGTGCGCCACATGTAGGGAGAAGAAACGCGCCGAAGAAGCGAAACCCAAAGGGCTTTTGCAGGTGCTTTCCGCTGCCGAAACGGTCCCGCTCGCGGTTACGCATATGCGACCCGTCGGAAATTATGCCTACAACATCAATTTTTCCGATGGCCACAGCTCCGGACTGTTTACAATGGAATTGCTGCGAGAAATAGGCAAACCATATCCTACCGAAGTTCCACAATCCTAATGCTGCCCGCATTGAATCAACGAGATCGTCGCGACCAGCTTTCGCCCACTCAAAATTTTGAAGACCTTCTTCTGGTAGGATGGCGAGAATGGATAGCTCTTCCGGCATTCGGAGTCGATCGACTCCATGCCAAGTTTGACTCAGGCGCTACGATGTCTTCTCTGCATGCCGAACGCATCGAAGAATTTAAGCGTGGCCAAAACGTTTGGGTCCGCTTCTTTATCATTGCCGACCATGATCGCAAAGAAACTCCCTACCATTGCAATGCCAGACTGATCGAGTACCGA
>JANODW010000142.1:0-3582 GCA_031412875.1 Pirellula sp.
CCGAAGGGTTCCCCCTTGAGTCATGAGTTGGAGCGGTTTACCACCGGACGGAATCGTTTCACGAAAGACCCGAGAAGCGGTATCCGAACCGAGTCGGTTCACCGTTTCTTTGTGGACATTCGCGATAGTGCAGACTTGACCGAAGCTCCAATCGTTAAGGGAGTGGACACCGTTGGAACCGATGTCAATTCCCAATTCGGAACCGATTGGACAAGGTGAGATCTCTTTTGGTAAGTGCCAGAAGAGACTCGATTTTTCTTTCATTCGATTGCAATGACTTTGCAGGGAATCGAAAGTTTCGAATCGTTCGTCATTGGGTCTGGAAAAGAGTTGCTGTGAAGGTGAGCGTCCGTTGAACCGCATCTTGACAAGCGGTGCAGCTATTTTGGCTTCCTTCGGTTCCTGAGCTTCCGCTTACGCGATTCCTTCTGGCGACGTTCTTCGCGGCGGATGGCGTCGATCTCCCATTTGCAGTCTGGGTGCGCCAACAGCCAGCGGTCTGGAAGCATCTCGTCCAACTCTTCGCTCGTTACCGGTCCTCCAGCGGTTGACTGAGCGAAAGCTGCGCCTTTTCGGTAAGTCGGAAGTCTCTCGATCACGTCTTTCAGCCAAGCAAACGGCTCAACTCCGTTCAGCTTCGCACTCGTAACCAATGAGTAGAAATTGGCTGCGTTACGACCAGCTCTCGCATTGCCTACAAACAGATAGTTCTTTCTCCCAATCGCAGGATATTTTACCAACCGCTCCGCTGCATTGTTTTCAAACGACAAGTATCCTGCCTCGGTGTAGCGACACAACGCATCCCATTGATTCAGTGTGTATGTGAACGCGCTCTTGATCAGACTCTTGGGCAAGATGCGGCCGCCATGAAGCTCTCCCTCCAACCACTTCTTAAACTCGTTCAATATCGGACGTGAATGCTCTTGGCGCGCTCGCGCGATCGCTTCGAAATCCCTCTCGCCTTGTTGAGTCTTCAAGGGAAAGCTCGCGCGAAGTTGCGACTCGATTTGAGATAAACGCGCAATGTAACCCAACGCGATATGGGCCCGCGTTTTGTCGTAGTCTCGCGCGTCATACCAATACCGGCGTGTATGTACCCAACACGCCACCTCTTTCACCAGGCCCGACACGTACATACAGTCATAGCCCGAATATGCATCGGCTTGTAGATATCCTTCGTAGTTTGCTAAAAAGTTCTTAGGGCCATTTCGCGTTCGGTCCAAAGTGAAGTCGAACACGACATAAGGATGTAACCAGTCTCCTTGATACGGCCAGAACTTCGCTTCGCGGCAGATCCCGATATCAAGCATTTTAATCTTGGTGTCATCGGTATGGATCACCGACGACTGCAAGGCCAAGTGTTTCATTCGCAACACCAGTGGCTCAACAAGCTTGCCAAGTTCGCACAGCCAATCACAGATCGTGCTGCGACGAATCAGCCACCCCATGCGACTAAACAAGTCTTCTTCACGATACAAGGGAAGATGGTCACCGAACTTCGATAAGACAACGTACGAGCATAGCCCTGGACCTGGAAGCCCCTTTTCAATCGGCTGCGGAGGCTTGGGAGCGATTGCTACGTTCTCTTGGCAGCTCTTGCATGCGTATTGGACTCGTTGATGTTCGATGACTTTGAAGACAGCAGGAATGAACTCGATCTGTTGGCTAGTTTCGACTCCCATCTCGTGGCGAGCCTCTCCGCAACACGGGCACTTGCGTTCTTCCCCGTTGAGTTCGTGTCGGCGGATTTCTTTAGGCCAATTCGAAGGGAGCGGTCGACGTCCACTCCCCTTCTTTTCTGGCTTGTCTGCAGGTGCGGGATCCTTGGGCTGATCGGCCTCTTGCTCTGGTTGATCTGCATTGTCGTTAGCAAACTTCTCTAGTTCTTGAGCAAGTTGCTGTAACTCATCTTGAGAGAACAAGAGCAATTGATCAGGATTGATACGTTCTTGTCGTGATCCGCGAACCGTGCTGAGCAACCGTTTGATCTTCGACTCAAGCAAAGCGATCTTGTGATCTTTTTCTTCGAGAGCTTGAGAGAATTGTTCTGTTACAGAAGTGTGCTGTGTGGCAACTTCATGAAGCTTTGATTCGACGCGTTCAAGCTGCGCGTCTTTGCGCTGCAGTTGAGCTTGAAGTTCATTGATAAGCAGGTCCTTTGCGTCCATGCTTATTAAACGCATGAGACACAAAAAGGTTCTCACAAAAAAGGAAATAAGAATAAAAAAATGCTCCTGCTATTCACGGTAAGCAGCAAGAGCATTCATCAAGTTATTCGAGCCGAAGTGACTGGTTGTCAGCTTGCCAATTGGAATCGCTTTCTTCGCTTGACGCTACTCAAATCGATCCCTCGCAACAGCATGGTGAACTCATCACTTCGGATTTCGATCGCATTGAGTTGCTCATTGGAAGCGGGGATTTGAAATGTGCCCTGCTCCAAGCGACGATACCAGATGGCGAGTCCATCGCCATCCCAATACAGAACCTTCATACGATCTCGTCGCCGATTGACGAAGAGAAACAGTGCGCCTGAAAGCGGGTCTTGCTTGAGCGTGTCCGAGACCAAGCCGGAAAGCCCATCGAACCCTTTTCTCATATCGGTCGCATGAAGCGCGATGAAGATACGAGTCTGAGTAGCGATGGTCAACATGATTCACCTCTCGAAGCGGATTCGATCGCAGCGATGAGTTGCGTCAATTGATTCGAGGGCATGGAGGGATCGACCCGAATGGCGAACCCGCTCGGAGTTATGATCTGAATTGACTGTTGAGCAGGCGTCGGGCGGGATGGAATGATATGGACGGGAACCATCGCGTTGACTGATGGCGGACTATCGGTGGCAAGCAGTTTTCGCTTCCACTGATAGAACGAAGGGACAGAGAGCCCCTTCTGTGAACAAAAATCGATGACAGACAGCTTGCTTTCGACGTACTGTTGAAAGGCTTGCTGCCAAAACTCGGCCTTAGCCGAACGCTTCGAACTTTCCATGGGTGAACTCCTGGATTGGAGGAAAACAAACCCTCAAAAATACCAGCCCCTGCAAGATGTACTTTAGCGTACGCTCACCATTGAAGTGCGATCGCTCGACCGGGGCTATCGCACTTTTTTTATGTATGAGCCGGAGCCAGAATTCATGATCCAAGGCGCTACACGGCCAACGGAATCGGAAACGATTCGGGGAACGATTCTCAGGTCGATCAAGGTGCGACCGCAATTCGGCCCGTGACTATGGGGAGGATCGGGACCGCTTCTCCAGGATTCAAACAATTCGGCCAAAACCTCGAAAATGATCCCTAAATCTCTACAGTCTCAATTCGGCCAAAAATGCGACCACAATTCGGCCCGTAACAAGTATCTGGGGACGATTTACTCGAAACCAACGGTAAAGCAGCATCTGGCTGCAATTCGTATGTGTTTAGACTGGCTGGTTGTCGGTCAAATCATCCCGATGAACCCATCTTCGTCGGTTCGTGGTCCCAAGTACGTCATCAAACGTGGCAAGACGCCGGTCCTGACATCCGAGGAAGCTCGCCACCTCCTCGATTCCATCGATACGTCCACGGTGGTCGGACTTCGCGACCG
>JANODW010000143.1:0-4885 GCA_031412875.1 Pirellula sp.
AAGCGGGCGTGAAACTTTTCATTGCGGCGGCATCGACGACTTCCTTCGCAATTTGGTTCTCGTCCATACTCACCGAGGCTCACACGAATGCAGGGCGGAAGTTTCACGCAAAGACGCAAAGACGCAAAGGAGGAAAGTGGATTGACATGGAGACCTGTGCTTCTTGTATTCTTTGCGTCTTGGCGTCTTGAGCGAAGCGGGCGTGAAACTCAAGCGATTTCTTCCGGGGAGGGGAAAAGCTGTTGCATCGGCTCTTGTTTGTAAATCTTGGACGGCAAATTCGAATTGAGCGTATTCGTTTGGCTGGGAGTCATTTCTTTCTGCACGATCAAAAAATGCAATGCAGATATTGGCAGAGAAACGTCCCGCACAAGCTTTCGTCCGAAACCTTTCAAAATGAAGAATTGATGTGCCACTCCTCGCTTTAAGCGGTTGTCCCGCTCTTCGCTCGCTGGAGCGGTAAAAGCCAAGGCAGTTCAGCTTGTCAACGAGGTTGCAGTATGCTTAACCGGTCGCATTGCGATTACAGAATTCCAGATCGTGGGCCGTTTGCATTGCTCCTAGTCTGCAAGTCTGTAGTACTACAGACTTATGGATTTTGGAAAACAGCGCTCTGGCCGACGGTCAGGTAACGTTTTATCAACGAATCGCTTGAGAAATTTTAGTGGTCAGGGCCGGGCTTGAACCGGCGACACACGGATTTTCAGTCCGTTGCTCTACCAACTGAGCTACCTAACCAACCTTCCTCTTTTTTCCCGACGTCGCTGCCTACACGCCGCTTCCCATTCAGGAAGTGACTCTGTCGACTTGGCCGTATGCGGGAAAAAGAAGACTATCGCCCATTATGCTAAAGTTCCCAGAAAAACCAAGCCCTGATTTACTTCCTCCTTGGGCGGTCGCTTTGCCGCTCTGTCTCTTTGCGGTCCCCCTTCAGCCCGTGCGAATTGCTTCGTATGGGATCCGATCCCCCCTGCAAAACTCCCCAGGACACCTGTTTTCACTGGTTGTTTTCGCCAATTCAGCGCCAATGCGTTTGTCTTCCGCCCGGGTGTCGGCTAACCTAACGGAGGCTCTTTCGCTGTCTCGGAGCACTCGGATTTTTCGCTTGTTTTCGCCTTTCAAACGCTTGTCCCCTTTGTCTTTTCGGCTTTTGTGTTCTGCTTTTCTGTCCCGCTTCTCAGACACCCTTTTCAATTCCGCTTTTCATTGCCAAATCAAGAGGAATGACGACATGGCTACCACCTCACTATTGCTCCAATCCCGTTTGAGAACTGCCGTCGCTTGGACCACTGCTGGGTCGATCGCCATCCTTTTTCTCGCCATGGGCAGAAATGCTTTTGCTGAAAAATATTTCCCCGACCACCCAGCCGTCCAGGAGATGGTTCGCAAAGGGGTAGCCTTTCTATCCTCGAAAGGAAACAAATTGACTGGGGAAGGGGTCAATATCCTAGCCGGCTACACCATCTACAAAGTGGACGGCAATCCTGACCATCCCATTGTTGCTTCAGCTGTTGCCGAAGCGCGCGAGCTGGCTGCCAATGCAAGCGCAGGCCGGACCGTCTCAGAAAATAGATCCATGTATGTTCCCAGCCTGGCTGGTATGCTTCTTGCCTCGGTTGACGTTGAAGCTCACGGAACTGCCATTCGTCAAATCCGTGATTTCCTCATCTATGCTCAAAAGCCACACGGTGGTTTTGGCTACATGGTTGAAGGTCAATACTTGTCCTCTGGGGACATCTCCCAAACTCAATACGTCATGCTTTGCCTTTGGACGATGAGTCAATTGGGCATCGAGGTTCCCGATGAGCCGATCGCTAAATGCATCCAGTTTTTGACAGCATCACAAACGATCGATGGGGGCTGGCCCTACCAGTCGATTGGCCAACCGGGCGACGTTGGCGCAGCTACCAATTCTCTTGCCGCAGCAGGCTTCTCCGCTCTCCTTATCGCCGGCGACTCGTTGGGGTTGTACCGAAGCAAAGTTGCTGAGAACCAGGAGGAAGAGGGCATCATCCCGATTGCATTCAGGCGGATCATGCCTGAAGCACAACGAAGCAAAGTCAGCATCGATCGAACCCGTCTAGACAACGCAACCAAAAAAGGGGAATTGTGGCACGTTGCCCATCCCTACAAACGCGCGACTTGGCACTACTACTATGTCTATAGTCGAGAGCGGTACGAGTCCTTTTTGGAAATCACCAAGGGCAAACAGCAGAAGAGTCCTGACTGGTACAACGAAGCGGTCGAAATGCTCCTCGATGCGCAGACTCCGGTCGGTGCATGGGGGGCTGCGGGCAAGGATGGTGATGGACTGTTGGTCCCCGAGGTATGCACCTCGTTTGCGGTCCTGTTCCTCATTCGCAGTACACAAAAAGCCATCGGATCGCTCAACGAAGCCTACGTGGTAGGTGGATTGGATCTTCCAGACGACTTGACCGGTGCACGCGCTATCGGGGGCAAGCTTATGTCAAAGACATCGACCTCCTCCATCGATGATGCGCTCAAAATGTTAGAAGAAGATGGTAAGAACGAAGCCAAAGACAAGTTGGCAACAGACAAGATGTTGCTTTCAACCAACCCTGCCCAGCGCAAAGAGCAACTGAATCGATTTGTCCGATTGCTCAATGCAAGAGACGCTGAAACAAGGAAAATTGCAGCCAAGATGCTCGGTCGGGGCGACGATCTGGACCATGCCCCCGCATTGATTTACGCGCTCAGCACAGATCCAGATTCCGACGTGGCACGCGTCGCGGAGCAATCCCTGCGGCTACTGTCGCGTCAATTGGATACGCACCATCTGCCCAAAGACCAATCTGCCAAGGTTTCGGAGTCCACCAAAACGAAAGCTGGCGCGCAATGGAAAAAATGGTACCTCAGCCTCAGGCCTGATTTCGTGTTCAACGATTGAGACGATCAACGACACCTTTTCCGAAATCTTGATCACCCACGCATCGCCAACCCAACACAACCCAAATGGCTACAGCCTCCTCGAATCCCAAGTCCGCTTCGAAGCTACTCGCTGTAGACGAGTCCTCGATGCGGACCAACAAAGTCGATCAAACATCCAGCTTCCTGTTGAGCTTGGTCGTCCTGATCGGCTTGGCCGTCTTCTTGCTCGCACTCCTGTTCTTCATGCGGTCGATGACCACTTCCAATAAGCTACTCGTTTTGCAGCCCGAAGCGGCTGGACGGGGTGCGAACGCAGAAGGATTCGAACGAGACTTTGATCCCCCTGCGGCCGACGAAGTGGAACAACTGCAGGAGCCCGCTGTCGAGCAAACGTTGCAAATGGTTACCGAGGCGATCAGCACCATCGCGGCCTCCTTGGAAAGCATCGACTCCAATCTGAATGCCAACAATTCAGGAAACGGACGAGGGGACAGTCGACAGGCTGGTCCTGAAGGAGAGGGAGAAAGATTTGTCCCCATCAGCGAACGCTGGGAGCTCAAATTCACAGCCCGAGACCGCAAAGGATACGCTCAGCAATTAGAGGCCTTCAAGATTTCCATCGGGGCCATCGGAGGAGGAATCGCCACCGTGGATTACGTGAGTTCCGTGGCCACCAAACCGACGAAAAACTCCGGCAATTCTAAGGATTTCAAAGGCCGACTTTACTTCATCAGCACGACCGCGAACGTCTTGGAGCAATACGAAAAACAAATCCTGCAGAATGCGGGTATACCCGTCCTCGGTCGGCAATTCCTCAAGTTCGTTCCTAAAGAAACAGAGGACCTACTCGCTCAGGCGGAAGCCGAGTACTTTGTCGAAAAACAGAAGCGGACATTTCGTGTCCATGACATAGCCAAGACTGTGTTTGAGTGCCGCCAGAAGAAAAAAGGAGGTGGCTTCGAGTTCGTCGTTATCGACCAACGCTACATTGGCGCGTTGGGGACGAAAAAATAACGGATGGGCTTTTAAACGAGGGCTGCCGATCAGCAAGTCAGAGTGCGATGGAACAAATCGAACACCATCGGAAATACTAGTTGCGACACCGCAGGGTCGTAGCGATGCCCTTCGTCGCGCAAGAATGCGTGTTCGCCATCGAATTCATGCCAAGTAAAGTTCACGTTGGCCTGCGACATAGCATCGTAAATTTGACGACGACCCGCGTGCGGTATGTGAGGATCTTGCCGCCCCCACACCATCATCAACTCTGCGGCGATCGATGGAATAATGTCCAGCGTATTGTCATTGAGCCCCCGCCCCAAGCTGCGTTTGTGTATGTCGGTTGCATAAAAGCAAACCCCTGCCAAGACTTTGGGATGCATGGCCGCTCGCAAGGCGAGATGGCCTCCCAGGCAGATGCCCAGGGTAGCGACTTTGCCATTGCATGTCGGCAGTGAAAGGAGATGTTCGATCGCGGCCACCGCATCTGCATCGTAGCTGGCAAGTTCTTTTTGCGTTTTCAATTGATTGCCACGGTCGGTACCCGCTTGGTCGTAGGCAAAGACTTCGCCAGGAGCAGCATATTCATGATAGACCTCGGGCACTGCCACCAAGTATCCATGGCCAGCGACCATAGCTGCTGTGCGAGCGATGGGTCCCGTCATTTGGTAGATTTCGGAAAACAGCACGACCGCCGGAAACTTGCCGGCACCGCTCGGCTGAAACAAATGCGTTCGCATGGGCCCCGAGGGGGTCGGCAAGTCAGCAAACGCGGCAGGCTGAATACGCATAAATGTCCGGAGTACTTTTCGAGATTGGCCTAAGAAACAGTGGGTGTTGCAATGAGCAATCGACGGTGAGAAAAGCCGGAACCAATAAAAAAAATCGGCCCGCCGCAAAGTGCGACGGGCCGATTTTTATAGATCATGTCTGACGACAAGCAGTCCTCATTCGAATTAACGAATTCGGGTGCTGCTTGCTTGAATGACATGACGCTTGG
>JANODW010000144.1:0-2082 GCA_031412875.1 Pirellula sp.
CATTTGTGCGAGCCTCAGTGATTATGGACGAGAACCAAATTGCGAAGGAAGTCGTCGATGCCGCCGTGATGAAAAGTTTCACGCCCGCTTCGCTCAAGACGCCAAGACGCAAAGAATACAAGAAACACAGTTCTCTATGTCTAGACATGGTCGAAGCGGATCGTGAAGCTCAATGGAGCGAGGATGATTGGCCGATTCTTAGCCCACAAGCTGGCAATCGCAACGTTCGTTTTGGCGTCGAATCGTAAGCGTGCAGCAAAGAGATTGAAGGTTGCTGGGGCGTTGCATTGCATGTCCTTTTATTGCTTTTTCCAGTGATTGCTTTTTTAAAAAAATTGACTTACGGGTTGATTTGTGGTAATAAACGGTGGTTAGCGAGGCCGTGCCTTCCTTTATTTTGCGATGGCATAACGCCTTTTTTATCTGTCGGTGGAATACGGAGTGATTTAGAGATGAAACTCAGAAGCAAGCGATGGGCATTTACATTGGTTGAATTATTGGTGGTGATCGCCATCATCGGAATCTTGGTAGGATTGCTTTTGCCAGCAGTTCAGGCGGCGCGGGAGGCGGCGCGGCGCATGCAGTGCACCAACAATTTAAAGCAGATTGGATTGGCGGTGCTCAACTATGAAAGCGCCTATCAAAGATTGCCAAACAAGTCCGGGGGTACAGCCAGTTTGGTCGGAAGCCCAGAGCGCTTGAACGGGAACTACAACAGGTTGAGTCCGTTTGTTCCGCTGCTGCCGTTCGTTGAACAGACGGCACTTTACAATCGTATTCAAGCGGGCAATGAAGCGACGGCACTGGGGGTGGTGGCGCCTGGTGGTCCCTCAGGGTGGTTCCCTCGGATCGACGGGACGGCCAGTTATTTCCCGTGGGCGCAATCCATTCCGGGTTATCAGTGTCCCTCAGACACGATTATCCCTCTCTCTGCGGGCGGGCACGGAACCAATTCCTACGCGGTCAACATGGGTGACTTGATCGTCAATGTGAACGGGGCCCAGACGATGCGGGGTCCCTTTGGTGGGACAGGGATTTACAAGAAGTTGGGTGCGATCACCGATGGGACTAGCAATACGATTGTGTTTAGCGAGAGGACTGCCCACAACGCGAACAATCTCAATGATGGTACGTTAAAGACAGCAACGGGTGCTGAGCAGATCGCTCGCTTTGAAGCCCAGGTGAGTTCGATTCAAACCAATCCGAGCAGTTGCAACGCCGTGGCCATCGGTGGCCGGTTTGCGCCGGGAACCTTGCTGAAAGCTCGCTTTGGAATCCTTTGGACGGACGGCCAGGCGCAGCGCATCGGATTCAATACGGTGTTGGGTCCTAACAAGCCAGCTTGCTTTGGCGACACCAATGCGGCGGCCGATTCGAACGTGGTGATTGCACCGGCGAGCAGCATGCATACCGGTGGTGTCAACGCGGTATCGATGGATGGTTCGGTTCGTTTCATCTCCAACGCGATCGATACCGGCAACACCTCTCTCATCATGGTGCCACCGGTGGGCCAAAGCCGCTATGGCGTTTGGGGTGCTTTGGGTACGTTGGACGGCGGCGAAGTTTCGATTATCGACAACTGATACCGATCGGTTATCTTCTTGAGGGCCACCGAGACATCTGTTGTTTCAGTGGCCTTTTTCTTGCATGGGTCTATTGCGGAGAGCTTTCTATGGTTTGGACACGTTGGGTTTTGGGTGCATGTTTGTCTGTCGCGGTGCTGGGCTGCACCGGAAACGATGGTCAGCGGCCTACGGCGCCCGTCAAGGTCACGGTCAAGTACAAAGGGAATCCCGTCGAAGGTGCCATGGTAACCTTCGTAACGATGGAAGAACCGCAACCGGCGGTCGGTCGCACCGATTCATCGGGAAGTTGTTCGTTGACGACCTACAAAACCAACGACGGCGCGATTATTGGGGGCAACGTAGTGACCATCAGCAAACAGGATATCGACAAGACGAACGTCAAACCGCTCAAACCCGAGGATGCGGATTTGATCGGCGTTGCGCCCATTCCGACTCTCAAGCATCTGCTGCCAGCAAGGTATGCGTTGCCTGGAAGCTCGGGCTTGCAGGAAGAAGT
>JANODW010000145.1:0-3475 GCA_031412875.1 Pirellula sp.
GTCCCTTGAGGCATTACCATGTCGCTATCCTAGCGGAACGGAACTCACTTTAGCGGAACGGCGCAAGCCGTCCGGTCTGGACCTGCAAACAACCTCTACCATTTCGGCCATCTCTGCCATTTCAGCCATCTCTGCTGCGACACCGGAGGGCTCGCGCCCTGCCGCTACGAAAATGAGTGCCATGGGGTGCAACTGCCCAACACTCCGGCCGATTCCAAATCTTTAAGCAATTGAAACAGCATGGCTTCGCGTCCGGGCGCCGTCGCGAATTGCAGACCGATCGGCATTCCTCGAACCACGGCGTAGGGCGCTGAAACAACTGGAATGCCCGCCAAACTCAACGGTTGGGTATAGATTCCTAGATTCGCTCGCGCGGACGCAGGCTTGCCATCGATCAGAATCGTCGCTTGATCGATGCGCGGGGCAACGACCGGTGTCGTGGGTGCAACCAGAATGTCGACCTCTTCAAGGATGGCCGCAATTCGCTTGCGAAAATAATTCCGAAAGGCCATCGCTTGCTGGTAAAGTGCCGCGGGCACCATAGCCCCAGCCAATAGCCGGTCGCGTACCGCTGGGTCATACTCCATCGCCTTGGTTCGCATCGTATCCAAGTGCAATGCGCCCCCTTGTGCTGCTGTCAGCACATACGAAGCCGATCGGGCTGTCTCCGCTTCGGGCATGTGAGCCACCTGCTTCACTCCGAGATGATCCAACACTTGGTTCAACGCATCGAGCACGTCGGGGGATGCGTCTTTCACAAACCAACCCTCAAGCCTTGCGATGCGAGGAGCCCGCATCGCACCGGTCCGAGCGGCGCCATGCGAACCCGCCATCAAATGGTAAATGGTTTCCAGTTCGGATGCCGAACGGGTAAAGGGCCCGACCGTATCGAGGAGCTTTACAAACGGAAAAGTACCACGGACGGGCAACGCTCCATCAGCGGGTCGAATCCCCCATAGACCACAGAGGGCTGCAGGCACACGGACCGACCCGTTGGTATCCGAGCCGAGGGTGAACGGAACAAAACCGGCAGCAACCGCCGCGGCTGACCCGCCTGAAGATCCGCCTGCCAAGCACTCGAGATCATGCGGATTGCGTGTGGTGCCGAAATGCGGGTTCACGGTCGCAAAACCATACGCATACTCGTCCATATTGAGCGTGCCAACCAAAACAGCCCCAGCCCCTTTCAGCCGAGCGACGACGACGGCATCCTGTTGGGCCACCGTTGCTTGGATGCGCATTTTGGCCCCTGCCGTGGTTGGCAACCCGGCCACGTCGTACAGATCTTTCACTCCAAACGGGACGCCCGCCAAAGGGCCGGGATCGATTCCGTTTTTTACTTTTTGATCGACCGCCCGAGCGTCTTGGAGGGCGCGGTCGGTCAAGACGCGGGTGAAGCAAACATAGTGATGGTTGCGCGCGGCAATATCGTCGATGACCTTTTGGACAACCTCGACCGCCGTGGTTTCTCGCGTCCGTACTGCGTGGGCGATTTCAAAGAGGGACTGGGGCGGTTTCACTCCGGGGTCCCCTTGGCCGCTGACGCACCGTCTTCTGTCCCATCGGTGGCTGCAAAACCAACTTCATCGTCGGGCAATGCGAAGGCTTCTACTTTGCGAGCATGGTGGCGCAACAATTCACAGTTCGCTTCGATGCCCGCGATGCACTCGGGTGGCAACTGCAAATCGAGCAGTGTGGAAACATCGAGTCGAAACTTGTGGGTGATCTCCGCGTGACTCACTCTGCACCCTTCCTTGTTCTTTAGACCCTTTGCAAAACCAGAATCGTGTCGACCGCTTCGGCATTAAGTTTCTGAGTCGATTCGATGTCGTACCAAAAATCGTGTACCGCTACCAACTTAAACTTCTTTGATTTCGCGATCAAGCTTTTGAGTTGCGTCGCGCTATAGATTCGAAGCGTGATATGGTCCGAAAGACGGAATGTTTCTTGCTTCCTTTTGACAAGCATCGAGATCCGCAGTTTTTCCAATCGCGTCTTCATGCTGGTCTCGACGACGGTCAGTGCATAGTACACCGACTGCTGATCGTCCTTGGCCGACCATCGTTCCGTTCCCCAAAGATCGCCGTCCGGCGGCAGCAAATGGAGCGACAGGACAAACACTCCCCCCGGCTTCAAGTGCTCCGCGACGCAATCCAAATGCGCCAGAGCCGCTTCCTCCGATTCCAGATGCCGAAACGTATTGATCGCGTTGACCGCGGCATCAAACGGTTGATCAAAGTGGAAGTTCGTCATGTCCCCCACGACTGTATCCGCTTTGGCCCCTAACTTCTTCAGCTTCTTTTGGCAGTATTTGAGCGCGGTTTCATTTAAATCCAAACCGGTCATCGCAAACCCACGTGTCGCCATGTCACAGACCAGCCGCCCTGAACCGCATCCCAACTCGATCACCCGATGGACCGGAAACGGAACATACTTCTTAAAGACCGCTTCCAAGAACTTCGATTCCTTAGGGGTCTCTTTGAGAAATCCAAGCTCATACAACTCTGGATAGTCGTACCACGATTTGACCGTTTCGGTGCGAATCGCATTCGCGCTGCTTGCCTTTGCAGGCTTGGTAGCTTTTGAAACTTTGGTTTTTTTTGGGCTGGATATTTCTGCTTTGGAGGTAGCAGTCTGGGATTTTTTAGCTGCTTTTTTTGATGGTTTAAGTACGTCTGTCTTCTTTGCTGTTTTTCGAGGTGCAACGTTTTTCGTAGCCAATATCCACTCCCTAAAGAATCGTAAAGTTATTTTGTGCCGAGATTGTAGATCGATTACGTGGTAAGGGGCAGCGGGCTTTCGGAAAACTCCGTGAAACGCTCCATCCAAAACGCTTCGGAATCCGCTCGCTGCGCAGCGATCAATCGGAACCGCATTCGCCGTATGACTCCTTTTTCCATGAACCTTCCGAACACGTTCATCGTCAACGCGTCCAGCCTACCATCCATGCGACAGTCCTCGCGATCGAGCGGATGCACGATCAAACCCAACTCCGAAGCCTCATCGGTCCAGTAGTTCTCGGCGGCAGGGCGGAAGTGCGCTCCACTCCATCGCAACTCCAACTGAGGATGCGAGTCCAACAACGAAGTTTGGATGCTCAACCAGAATTCCAATACGACTGCGTTGGACGGCGACTCCGAAAGGACCCGCACGTCGATTTGGTATCCATACGGGCAAGGTGCATGTTCGGGATAGCTCGCGATCAAGTCGCATTGCCGCACGTAGGCTTCCCCAAACGGGACTTGATGCGAAGAATGCTTGCCCTGACGTTCGGTTGGCGTGACGTTGAGATTCAAGAGGACTCGGCTGCTCGGGTCAAGAATTCGCATCCAAGGCATCGCGGTTCGTGGAGCCAACTCAATCTCGATCGACCGAGCGGGGCTATTCCATTTTGCAGTGGTGTGTCGGAGATCCCAACTCATGGTGGTAAACTCGATAGGATGCTAGGTGCTAAACGACGGTTGGAAAAAGTTTG
>JANODW010000146.1:0-8643 GCA_031412875.1 Pirellula sp.
GAAAGCCCTGCAGGGTTAAAAGTTGCGCCAACATCGACCTGCCGTCAGGAAGATCGTCGATGATGAGGACCTTCTTCCCCTTGGATTCCATATCCACAGCGTGCAATGCACTCGGGGCAACCATGGCACTCACTTTGTTCCGTCGAATTGCAGCCAGCGGGATCTGCAACACGAAGACGCTCCCTTTTCCTAGCCCATCGCTATGGGCGGTAACCGTACCCGAATGCAGTTCGGCAATCGATCTTACCAAGGCCAATCCCACTCCAATGCCGCTATCACCATTTCTAGGCTCGTTGTTCCCCTGCGAAAACAACTCGAAAATGCGTTCGCAAAGTTCTTTGGACATGCCCACGCCAGAATCTCTCACTTCGATTTGAGCCATGCCCTCCTGTTTGGATACGGTGAATTCAACACATCCCGTTCGATTCGTGAATTTGATCGCGTTTCCTAGCAAATTCACTTGGCACTGCAGCAGCCTATCGCGGTCGGCGACGACCATAATGGGTTCATCGCGGTTGATATGGAACAGGAGCTCAATGCCATTGGCCGCGGCCCTGGATTTGACCGTATCGAGCGCCTCAGCCGCAAGGTCGAGCAAGTCGAATTCGGTCAGACGCATCTCAAACTTGTTGTGACTCACTCGCGATACATCCAACAGATCGTCGAGCATTCGATTCATGTGCTGCGTCTGCTCGCGAATGACTCGCATTGCGTCCGCATCCTGTTGCAACGAATGGCCGCTGCTTCCAATCAACGCAACCGCGTTGGTGACGGCCCCAAGCGGATTGCGCAACTCATGGGAGAGGATCGCCAAAAAATCATCCCGTTGGCGAACCTGCTCGCGCAAGGATTGTTCAAGCTCTTTTCGTACCTCGATATCCACCACCGAGCCGGTCATCTTGAGCGGGCTACCAAAGTCGTCGTGCACGACCAGCGCGCGATGTTGGTACCATCGGTACATCCCACTTTTGTGCAGCATACGATATTCGAAATTGCGGTGCAGTTCGACATAGCATTTCTTTTGATGCGGCGCACTGGATTGACGCACCTTCTCCCGATCCTCTGGATGAATAAGATGGATCCAAGCAGAATAACTGGATGGGAACTCGTTGGGCTCATAGCCCAAGATCTCGTAACACATCGGCGACCACCACATCTCGTCGCGCTTGATATCCGGCCAATCCCAGATACCGTCCCGAGTGGCTGCAATCGCGCGTTCAAAGCGGTCGTTCGAGCTTCGTAGCCTAAACTCCCACTCCACACGAGACGAAATATCCAACATCGAAATCACAACACCGCACGATTTCCCCGCTGCTACATACGGCAGGATCCGCATCAAGAATGCATTCTGCCGTTGATCGATGACCTCGCGCTCGATCGGCTTGCTCGTCTCCAACACCTGCCGGAGATCGTTGGTCAAGGAACTGAGATGCAATTTGTGAGTGAAGGAGTCGAATTTGCGACCGATATCCTCGCGGCAAAAATTAAAAATCTCCACGGATCGCGGCGTGAAAAGCCGTATATTCAAGTCGTTGTCGAGAAATACCGTATGGATGTCGGTACTGGATAGAAGATTGTCAAAGTCGTTGTTGAGCTTGGTCAGTTCGAGAATCTTCTTTTGGTATTCGGCATTGACGGTGTACAGCTCCTCATTCACCGAATGCAACTCTTCATTGGTGCTTTGCAGCTCCTCGTTGGACGCGATCATTTCTTCGTTGGTCGCTTGCAATTCCTCATTGCTGGTTTCAAGCTGCTCTATGGTCGAACTAAGGTTCTCTTTCGTAAAACTTAATTCGATTGCCAATTCATCAATCTGTTCGGCGGCGCTCTCCATCCTTTGGGGATTGGATCCAGCGTCGTTTCGAGCAAGGTTCGGCTCGCTATTCTCAAATCGAATCAGAACAAAATGATGCCCCGACTTGGGTGTCACGGGCGTTGCAATCAAATCCACCACCTCATCGGTATCAGCAATCGAAACCCGGACCTTTTTGATCGCGACCGGCTCAAGCGTTCTCCGCACGCGATGCACCGCCCCCGTGATTGCCAAACGCAAATCTTCGTTGGCCAAATCGACAATTTTCGATGAAACGCGGCCAGTAGGAATGGTTAGATACCGAGAACCCTCCCCAAAAATTTGCACCACCGACCCTTCCTGATTGATCAAAACGGCCGCAGTGATGAAATCCGCCAACAACAGATCGTACACGTTGAGCAATTCGGGAGTCACCATTCCTGGCGTTGTCGTCCGAAAGATCGTCTTGGATGGGACGCCGGGAATCGTCAAACTGATCATGTCTAAACCCGACTTACGCAGCCCATGCGTGCGGGCAGCTCCCAGCTTCAAAAACAATTTGGATCCGGCGTTGAGGACCCGCAGATCCGACGCGAGTTCGCCCGGTGTTTCACTGCTGCCCAGGAACAGAATCCCTTTGGCTTTCAATCCAAAATACAACAGCGCCAACACTTTCTGCTGAGCGTCGTTGTTGAGATAAATCAAGAAATTGCGACACGTTACTAAATGCAAATTGGTGAAAGGCGCATCGCGAAGCGCATTGTGCTGCGCAAAGGTGATCATCTGCCGAATCTCTGGAATGACCTGAAACCCATGCAGCGTCTCATTAAAATAGCGATGCACAAACTCCCTCGGTATATCGTCCATCGCGTTAGCCTGAAAAAGTCCTCGGCCTGCGAACTCCAACGAGGCTCGGTCGATGTCGGTCGCAAAAATCCGCGCACCGATTCGCTTCTCGGGCTGGTCCAAGAGGTCATGCAAAATCATCGCGATCGTATAGGCCTCCTGGCCGGTCGAGCAACCGCAGACCCACACACGAATCATGTCCTCCTTCCACTCGTTCTTTAAACGCTCGCGTATCTCATTCTTCAAAGCCTCGAACATCTCTGGGTCACGAAAAAAATGCGTCACCCCAATCAACAAATCCCCATACAATAGACGTCGCTCCGCACTATCGGAAACGATCCGGTTGGCATACTCCTCCGCACTGCTGCAATTGGCTAATAGCGAGCGACGATGGAGCCGCCGCAGCATCGTTCCAGGCTTGTACTGCCGAAAATCGATGCCGTAGTCTTTCTGAAGCATACTGAACACCGTCTGCAAGACCGGCTCGCTTTCCGTATCCACGGCCAACTCGGCCAAAAACTCCTCCCGTCCAGAACATTGCGAAAAACGCGAAAGAAGCCCACCAATCTTTTCCGGCGGAACCACCAAATCCGCCATTCCGGTCTCGATCGCCGATCGTGGCATCCCATTGAATTTGGCCGATTCCTCGCTCTGAACAATAACCAAACCACCCGCTTCGTGAATCTTGCTGATTCCGATCGCACCGTCGCTGCCTGTGCCGGACAGGATCACTCCCACCGAAGCCCCCTTAAACTCCTGCGCTAACGAGCGAAAAAAGATATCAATAGGCAACGTGAACTGGGCGTTCTGATCCTTGTCAGATAATAGCAACACGCCATTGCTTACGATCATCTCCTTCTTCGGCGGAATCAAGTAGATCGCATTCGGGACGACCTCCATCCCGTTTTCTACCCGATGGATTGCCAGACGTGTATGACGGGCTAACAGTTCATCCATCAAGCTCCGAAAGTCAGGCGACAAATGCTGTATCACAACAAACGCCATCCGAGAGTCCATATCCACGTTATCGAACATCAGTTCCAACGCTTCGAGCCCTCCTGCAGAAGCACCAACTCCTACTACAATCAACGGACGCTCACCTACGGACATGAATGGATTCCACTAGATATTTGTTTAAATGCTACTCGATTCGGTAACCAGCTTCCTTTCAGAATTTTTACCAGTTCAAGTAACCAACAAAACGACAGAACTCCCCTTTTCACTGATTTCCACGTAAGGAAAACCCCTAGACGCAGATCGCATTTTCGATTGGGATCAGCACGGAAACTCAATAGATCCTTGCAGTTTCAACGTTTTTTCAAAACGATTCGGCCAGACTGGTTTTCCAGCGAACGCTAAGCTGTAGTTGATTCGCCAGTCAAACTCCGACTATAAATTTTTCCGCCATGGATGGCGCTCGTTGTCAAGGATGTCGAATCAGCGATTGATGCTGAAGTGAATGGAAATATTTGTGGACAAGAGGTCATCATGTTAGTTCTTTCAAGAAATGAAGGGGACGGAATTACTTTCCCTGAATTGGATCTTGCAATCCAAGTCCTCAAGATCAATGGCAACCGAGTTCAACTCGGAGTCAAAGCCGCGGAAGTGATTCGAGTTCTACGCAGCGAATTGTTAGAAAGAGCCGACCGCCAATCGATGCCGGTTGAATCCGAAGCCCAGCATTCTTTGCGCAATCGTATCAATGCAGTGGTCCTGGCAATGACCATTTCACAAAAGCATCTCGAACGAGGCGACTTGCACAAAGCAGAAATGGCATTGCAGCAAATCGCAACCAAACTTCAGCCAAAGGCCACAAACAATGGCCTTTCAAAAAAACTAAAAGAAAGTGTTTTCGCTAAAGATGCGTTCAAAGTCCTCCTGGTCGAGGATAACGCAAACGAGAGCAATCTGCTGGCCGAATTGCTCAATCTTAACGGCCTCGATGTGGAGGTTGTGAAAGATGGGGACGAAGCGATCCGATCGATGGAAACCCGACTGCCCGATGTCGTTCTACTGGACATGAATATGCCCGGACGAGATGGACCTGCCACCATGCGAAGCATTCGTGAAAATCCTCGACTGAGAGATCTGGCCATCTATGCAGTAACAGGCTCGGATCAAAAAGAATTGGGGATTCCTACCGATTCAAGCGACGGGGTCGATCAATGGTTCCAAAAACCGATTCAACCCCAGAGGCTACTGCAAGCTCTGCGATTGGCCAAACACGAGTGCCAACACTCGGACAACCTATCGCTGCTAGCCCTCTAAGGCAAACCCGTATTCCTTCTTTTCCCGTCGGTGCGATTGGGGTGTGAGCCTCGCCGTGCAAATGGTGCAAAGGAGATCGACGCGACCCAAACGCCCAAGGGCTGAAACATCAAATTCCGAATCAGCAATGCAGTGAGTGACAGTCTCTGCAATGCAAGGAGTTTGATGATGAGTGACAAGGAAGAACCTCAAAAGAAAGAGGCCGCAGCGGATCTCTCCGCCATGCTCGGCATCGGCGGACTATTCGATGGCGTTTCAAATCTTATCTCCAAGTTTGGTGAACTCGCGGAAAAGGGGGAATCGCTCCGAAGCGCCACCCACCAAAGTGAGTCACCGTCTGGAAAGAAGATGACTACCTCCTACGGTTTCAATGTCAAATTTGGACCCGGTACAGATAACGATTTGAATGTAAAACCCATTCAAAAACCCGGCCAATCCACCAATCCCTCGTCAAAACCCCAACCTGCAACGCAAGTCCCCCGCGTGAGAGAACCCCATGTCGAACTGTTCGACGAGGGGGACCACCTCTTAGTCGTTGCAGAAATGCCAGGCGTGTCGAGTGAAGATGTAAATCTTTCGTTCCTCGACAAAACACTTCATATTCATGGGACCAGCAAGGTGGCGGAGTTCAAGAAAGAACTGGAACTGCCCCGTGTGTTTGGCCCCGATCAAGTCGCGATTACAGCCAACAATGGCGTGATCGAAATTCGACTCACCACGTCGGTCTCAAGCTGACGAGGGATCTAGCGGTGATAGACGCTGCATGCGTCCGCTGACTTTCTTTACACGAATGGATTCGTAACCTCACCATGTCGATCATTGACACTCATTCCAAAATGAAGCTTCGCGTCGTCGAAGCCTCGAGTCGCGATGTCGGTCGAGGACTCGTACGCCTCGACCCAGTCGATATGCAGTCGCTCTCCATCCGATCGGGCGACGTCGTAACGATCACCGGCACGCGTTCCGCCGTCGGCAAAGCCATGCCCGCTCACAAAGATGCGCGCGGCCAGTCGCATGTTCAAATGGACGGCGTCCTGCGTGAAACCGTTGGATGCGGAATCGATGACTTGGTGGACATCCAAAAAGTCGAAGCCGTCGAAGCGGAGCAGATCACGCTGCGACCACGCAAGATTCGCCCTATCGAACGGGACTTGGATTACATCGCGTCACTCATCGATGGACTGCCCGTCCAAAAGGGCAGCATCGTCAGAGCGATTCTTTTCGGAAATGAATCCATCGATTTCGACGTTCAGTCGGTCGTTCCACTCGGCGCGGTCATCATCGCTCCGAATACGAAACTTCTCATCGAACAGTGCGCTACTGAACAGAGCCACCGAAGCCCTTCGTACGAAGATGTCGGGGGCGCTAAAGCCCAATTGCAACGCATCCGCGAAATGATCGAACTGCCGTTGAAGTTCCCGGAAGTGTTCGAGCGTCTAGGGGTCAATGCGCCGCGCGGTGTCCTCCTCTACGGACCACCGGGTTGCGGAAAAACCCTCATCGCTCGGGCAATTGCTCATGAATCCGACGCCCAATTCTTTGTTATCAGCGGGCCTGAGATTATTCACAAACACTATGGGGAAAGCGAAGCACACCTTCGTAAAATCTTCGAACAGGCCAGCAAGCAAGCTCCCAGCATCATCTTCCTCGATGAGATCGACTCGATTGCTCCTAAACGAGAAAACACCGTTGGGGACGTCGAACGCCGAGTCGTGGCGCAATTGCTAACCCTCATGGATGGGCTGAAACAACGCGAAAACGTAATCGTCATCGCTGCAACAAACCTCCCGAACTCCATCGACCCCGCTCTTCGCCGGCCGGGTCGCTTTGATCGCGAAATCGAAATCACCATTCCCGATCGCTCGGAACGGTTGCACATTTTGGAGATCCATACACGCGGGATGCCGCTCGAGGATGACGTGGACCTGCGTCACTTGGCCAGCATCACTCACGGCTTCGTCGGCGCCGATCTCGAAGCGCTCTGTCGCGAAGCGGCCATGGTTTGCCTGCGCAAACTGTTGGACCGAATCGACTTCCAACAAAAGCGAATCCCCTACGGTCAATTGGCCTCCTTGCGTGTCCAAATGTCGGAGTTTGTACAAGCGTTCCAGTCGGTGGAACCCTCCGCGATCCGCGAAGTATTCGTCGAAGTGCCCAATGTTCATTGGGACGATATCGGGGGCCTCGAAACAATCAAACAAAAGATCCGCGAAGCGATCACCTGGCCCTTGATCTACGAGAATCTATTCGCCCAAGCCAAAGTCAAACCCCCGCGCGGCATCTTGCTCGCCGGCCCTCCAGGAGTTGGAAAAACCCTCATCGCCAAAGCAGCCGCAACGGAAAGCCAAGTCAATTTCATCTCCGTCAAAGGCCCCGAGCTTTTGTCGAAATTCGTCGGCGATTCCGAAAAAGCAATCCGTGAGATTTTTAGCAAGGCGAGGCAAGCAGCCCCGTGCCTCATGTTCTTTGATGAAATTGATGGACTGTGTTCCACTCGGCAGTCAGGCAATCAAGACTCCGGTGTCGGGTCGCGTGTCCTAAGTCAATTCTTGGCCGAAATGGATGGGATCGGTGACTTGAATGGCGTCTTTGTGCTGGCCGCAACGAACCGACCCGACATGGTGGATCCTGCTCTGCTCCGTTTCGGACGCTTCGAGCAAACCATCGAAGTCGGGTTGCCAGACGCAGAGAGCCGAAAAGCCATTCTCAAAGTGCACCTTCATAATCGACCGTTGGCAGAACCGCTCGACTTGGACGACCTTGCGTCGCGCACCGAAGGACTCTCTGGCGCCGACATCGCTTCCTTTTGTAGCATGGCGGCGAGGTCAAGCATTCGTCGCGCTGTCGAGCAAATGCAGCAGGGAACCAACGCCATAGAAAACGTTTGCATTCGAAAAGAAGACGTCATGCAGTGCCTCGAAGAACGGCTAGAGATCGCGAGGGCCAACAGAAATGATTGACTCTCTATCCAACCACGGAGCGACAGCCATGCAGCCTTCTCAAGCCCTCTACTTGCTCGGATTCTCCGCCACCCCTGGCAGATCCTCCGCATCCAAGATGGACGTTGCAACCAAGGCGATGCTGTCACACCTCGGCATAGAAACACTCTCCGTGGACGGTGTGTTGGCTTGGTACAAGAGGATCGACCGATGCGACTTCGAAGGGGATGAAGGCGAAAGGAATCTGTCGGATATCCAATGGCTGACCCCCCGCGTGATCGCTCACGAACGGGTCGTTTCCACCTTGAGCCAGCAGTTTCCATTCTATCCCTCTCGATTTGGCACGCTTTTTTCATCCCACGCAAGTCTTTTTTCATTCGCGTTGGCTACCCAAGCAACGCTCGCGAGCTTCTTCGATCGCATCGACGGCAAAAATGAATGGGGACTCAAGTTCTACGGCGATACACTCAAAGCCGCCGAAATTTTGGCCGAACGGGACGGAATCGTTCACCAAGGCAAACCGCTCGGCGGAGCTAATTACCTCAAATTGCGCCAAATGCAGCGCGAAAACTCCGCATCGTCTCACAGCATTCTTTCCCAAGCCTTCGATCTAGCCATTCAATCTCTAGTAGCCCAATTTCAGGACATGGTTTCCCGGCCCCTGATCGCCGCCAAAGGCGCTACCAAGAGCGAAGAACTCGTCGGAAACATCGCACTCCTGGTCCCCCACAACGTCGCGCTAGACCTCAATCTATGGGTGGAACAATGGAATCAATCCAAAGCATCGAAAAGCGCGCT